>JARFRJ010000271.1 GCA_029287305.1 Hyphomonas sp.
CCCATACACGTCGCAGATAAGTACCATAGAGACAGCCATTTGGCGCACAAACTTACGTTTCTTCCTCTTCCCCTGCTCTGCTCTCCATATCCGGCTTGTTTTTATCATTCTCTTTAGCACTACGCGGATCTGGCTGATACGCTTGTCCAGGGGTCACAGGCTGGCCAGGGGTCAAAATCGGTTTGCCCGACATAATTTGACCGGGCTGTAAAATGCCGTCCTCAACGCTGCGTAAGTGCAAATCTCTTTGTGGGAATGGAATTTCGATATTGGCCTCTTTCAAGGCATGGAAAATCGAATAGCGCAGCTCATTCTGCACCGGGATACGATTATCGACATTGTTGATAAAGATACGCACCTCAAAGTCCAGCGAACTGTCGCCATAATTGGCAAAATAGATAAGCGGTGCTGGAAAGCTTAATGTGCGCTTGTTTAGCTTGGCTTCCCGCATGAGAATTTCTGTAACTTTCTCAATATCGCTGCCATAGCTCACGCCGACATTAATAGTAATTCTTGTATAGCGATTTTTATGTGTCCAATTCATCACAGCCGCTGAGATCAGTTCTGAATTGGGAATGATCACAGAGGCCCAGTCAAAGGTTTCAATCTCTGTAGAACGCACGCTGATACGCTTCACAATCCCTTCCCCGGATGTGGTCACAATCCAGTCCCCAACTTTGATCGGACGCTCAAAAAGTAATATCAGTCCTGAAACAAAATTGTTGACGACACTTTGCATGCCGAAGGCAAAACCAAAGGATAAGGCCCCAGCCACAAGCGCCAAATTTGCCAGAGGAAAACCCAACACGCCAATCGCAATCATAAAGCCCATGACAAGACCAACATAGCCAATTAGGGTTTTAAATGTATTGCGCAGGCCCATATCCACCCGCGCCGGTTCAAATATGCGCGAATCCGCCGTGCGCTGAATGAAACGCGTAATTGTCATTACAATCAAGGCGGCTAGGAATGCTCCCAGAATATTCGCCAGTGAAATGGTAAACCCGCCAATGGTAATGCCGAAAAAGGCATCAAAAACCCAAGTTCGGATATCTGCCCAAGCGATGCCGATAATCAGCATGATTATGGGCACGGAACCAATGATAATACTGATATCAATCAATAGTTTCAGCCAATAGATAATCAGGCCCTGTTGATCTTCTTCTTTCTCGGAAGCCTCACCAATATGGCTCTTCCCAGTGTCAGCGCGCTTAATTTTCTGCCCGATATATTCCGTGTATTCGGCCAATAATTCATGGGCAAGCCAGGCGGCAATGAAAAACAGCGCAAAGAAAAACAACCGCATCAGAACATAGCGTCCAAGTGCAATATAGCCCAATAGGATAGCGATCAGACAGAAGACAGCCGTCAAGCTTATGAGCAAACGCACCCAAAACCAGAAATTGCGAACTTCAGGCGTCAATCCTGCCCGAAACTCAGGCTCTGTTTTCCATAAAGCGCCGCGCGCGGTCATAAATACAAAAATAGCCCCTACCGAATTTATCGACGCGCTTAAAACCGTCATAATCTCGCGCGGGGCATTCACCCATTCCGTAATGCCGGTGAGAAGGTTATTGAGGGAAAACAAAATAATTGCGGAGACAATTGAAAAGCGTAAAAGGAAAGCCTTGTTTCCAATAAGCGGAATGAGCCGCCATTTAAGACGTTTTGAGGTCAAAACGGCACGCACCGAATCGGCGGCAATAAAGATTGTCGAGAATGAGAACAAAGCGCCAATCAGCAAACGCGATGAAGCTTCATCTTCGAAAGCGTCATACCCGCCAAGCAGAATATATAAGGCTAAGCTGGCCAGCATCGCCAAGAAAACGCGGAATAAAACCCGAAAAGCCGCCAAAAAAGTACGCCGTGCATATGTCGGTTCGCGTTCTAGGAAATCCGAGAAAAACTGATCCTCAGCCCATAAGGGTATGAGGGCAAGTAAGAGAAGGATGCTGATAATTGACGCAACAATCCAGAAAACAGCAACTCTTTGTTCTTCTTCAGTTTCAAACCTCGATGACCAATGAGTATATTTATCACTCAGGGTTTCACGTTCGCTGAATAAATATTCAAAAGCCATCCGCAGTGTTTCCATTTTAAACGGCGGCGGATCCCTGACAAAAATGCGGTCATAAAATTGCTGGCTACGTAGAATGGCTATGTCAGAAAGTAGACGATTAGCTTCAATGATATTCAGCTCTGTCTGTGTGATCACCGAGTCAAGTTTGTCGAATTCACCTTGCAAGGCTTCCCGGCGGGCGGTGATCTCCGGCAGTTCAATGCCTACCTCCTCCTCGTCTTTTGGCTTCGGAGCAAGCCGATCCAGATCGCCTGCCAATTCTTCACTGCGTGATCTTAATGGCTCTGTGAAATTGTCCGCCTCTTGACGTATGGAGCGAATTTCTTCTCGTAAATCAAGTAATTGCTTCTCATTGGCCCCGTCAATTTTTTCTGCAGCTTCACTCAAAGCATCCATATGCGCTTCCGCATCTGCCATGGTAAAATCCTGTGCCAGAGCAGTAGGAAAAGCGAATGCCATAATGGCCAGAAGTACAAAACTTAGCCGTTTCATCATATTGTCACCTAAAGGAGCAAATAGAGTGCCTCTCTGACATTTGCTGGATTGCATTGAAATGATCCAGAAAAAAGAATCATGGTTCTTATTATTTTAATTTAATATGCTTTAGGTTTAGGCTCAAAGGGGTAGGCCAGCCAGCCGGCTAGAAAAACGATTGCGGCGCGCTCTGAAACATATCTTGAAAACACTAAAATCTTTTATATTTTAGGTCATTATCGACATAATGTAAACAAATATATAAGATACGCTTTGTCTGATGCCTATTGTCTATGGGAACGCGCTGCTTGTATTATCCTGATACAAATTCAAAGCGATTGACCTCATCTTTATGTCTCGAAGAGACATCCCGGCCTATGCAGGACGTATCCTGATCCAGTCTGTGCAGCGCGTCTTTGGCCTCGGTTTGGTCAATAAATCTCTGTCCGTTTTGGTCACGTGCGAGGATTAAACCTTTTTTTGGCCCTGCCCGATTATAGATGACAGTAAAGGTTTCAATCTTGCCCTGACTAGGCTCCAGATTTAGCGCGAGCTTGTTTGAAGTCTGTTGAACAGGTTTAACAGGGCGAAATTCACCTGGGCGTTTTGCCGAATAAATCCCGGCGGCTTCCTTGCTGAGCCAGCCGCCATTAGCCAGGATCAATCCATATTTCTCTTTATCCCGGCGTAATCTCTCGACCATAGAGGCAATGGCATGGAGGGAATAGGCATTGCCCGGCCCCCCAAAGAAAGGCAATCCGCCTGTAACGGTCAAAGCGCGTGGCTCCTGTCGCCAGTCCAGCTCCAGAGCCTGCAAACTGGCAAATACGGCAATGGGAAAGCAGGAATACAGATCCAGATGCGAGATATCCCCTATCTCAAGACGCGCCCCATTCAGGGCGCATGTCAGGGCCGCTTGCATCGCCCAAGACCTATCCAGATGCGCCCGCTCGCTGACAAAGACATCTTCTGCCTCCCCAGCCCCATGCAGATAAATCCGTTTTTCTGGATCAATTCCCAGCGCATCGGCTTTTTCATCGCTCATCAGGATCATAGCGGCGGCCATATTCACGCTGTCTTGGGCCATGTGCCATTTCAGATATGGCGAGGCATAAGGGTAGTTATCCTTTGACGGCGTTGCCAGAAACTCAGCCGTGCGCTTGATAGGCGTTTGTGCATGAGGATTGTCCGCCGCAATCTCTGTAAACTTTGAGAAAAGTTCGCCCATGGCCTGACGATGCGCGCTGCGGTCTCTAGCCTGTCGATGCGCATAGGCATTTTCAAACAAAGCATAGAGATGGGCCGGTGTGACAAGGCCATGTTTGACCTCCGGTCTGGACAGTAAGCGCGCCCCAAGGCCACGATCGTCCAATTGCCCCTCGATCTCAGAATGATAATCAAGTTGGTGGCCGTTGCGCTGGGCTGTTTTGAGTGCGCCAGTGGCTTCTGTGCTACAAATCAATGCGATTTGGCACTCACCAGAGGCAATGCGCGCGGCCATTTCATTGATCAGGGATTGCGGGCTTTGCCCGCCCATATGCGCATAAATTGCCTCTTTTGGGTTGGCCCCAATGCCTTTTGCCAGAGCGCGCGGCAGATTATTGCAGCGTCCGAATTGGGGCTGAATGCGCCGCGAGGAATCTTCCATTGTGCGCGTCATCGTAATCGTATCAATCTCAGAGGAGAGAATAGACGGCCCTATATCCTGAAGCGCCTTCTGCGCTGCCTGAATGGCAAGAGAGACATAGCTTGGCGCACTTACCGGCCCACCCTCGCCCGTCCAATCCTGTTTGATTTGTCCAGCTCCGACCAAAACAGGCATATATGTGCGTTTCATAGAGTAACTTTCCTATGCGAAATGTATAGTTTCGCAAAAATCAGCCTGCCCCTTGAAATAGGGCCCAGCCAAGTGCGTTAAAAAAGGGCTAAAATATCCCCCTAAGGGTATGGATAATGCCTGCCCTAGCCTGTCCCTAGAAGATGGGCGGATCAAAATCTTCTGCGCCTCGCTCAACGAGAACCGCGCCCCCAACGGGATCAATTTTCAGAACGGACAGCAAATGCTCGGCTATCCCCTCTTGTGTGAACCGGAATTGTCCATTCACCCCTGTAAAGCCGTCTTCATCAAGCAGGCCCTCTACGGTCAAGCGTTCATCTTCGGCAAGGCTGATCGCCATTAAACCGGCATCATACCCCAGATGACTGATCGCGGTTGGGGCTTGGCGGTAGATACGCGTATAATCGGCGGTATATTGCGCATATGCTTCCGGATCATAAGTGGCAAACAGGCCGCGCTCAAGTACCGGTTCACGCCAGACGCTGGCATCATTCCAAGCGCTTGTGCCGAGCAGAGTAATTCGGCGCGTGTCCACGCCATTATAGGCCAATAAAGGGGCAGTTGAGAGAAGCTCTGTGCCTCCAAGCGGAATAAGCACAGCGACGCGCCCTGTCATGTCATCATTGTAAGGCACCAGCGCTTTGGCCAGCCGAAGACTTTCGTCCAATGGGGTCTCGCCAGTAGTGTCGTAAAACTCTGAGGCGATCACGCGGCCCCCGCTCTTTTCCGCAGCATCTTGCAAACTAGAATGCGCGCGTCGGCCATATTCTGTATCTGGCCCGAAAAAAGCAAAAATATCAGCGCCCTGCTGGGCTACATAGGAGACAACGCGCTCCACTTCGGTTTCTACGGCGACAGAGATGAGATAAGCGCCGTCGCCAGCAGCACGCTTTTGTCCGGAAAAGGAAACAAGCGGAATTGACCCTTCAGCAGCGACCGCGCGGACCGCTTGCACATTGCCGGAAAAGAGCGGCCCGATGATCATATCGGCACCTTCTGTAATCGCTTCCTTAGCGCTTATCAGGGCTTCCGTTCGCTTGCCGGATGTATCTTTTGGCAAAAATATGATGTCTCTTTTGCGTTTTTGAAAAAGCGCCAATTCAAGCCCGGCCAGCAGGCTCTCAGCATCCGCTTGAACTTGTTGATTGGGATGACTGAAGGGTAGTAAAACGGCGATACGGGTAATCTCCCGATCTTGCATATGTGGCGGCGTGAAGCGAGGGTCTATGACGACCGGTGTGATATCATCAGCTGAGTCTGCCTCGATAGGTCTGTCAATCGGCTGCGGCGTTACGGTCGGCTGAGCTCTCGGCACAGGGACTATACGCGGTTCTGGTGTGGTCGTGCAGGCGCTTATAAATAAGAGCAGGCCGCCAAGGCCAGCTCCGATAGCAGATCTGAAAGAAAGAGGTTTTTGCTGCGAGAGTTGAAAATATGCCATAAGAGTGTCCCAAAGCTTGGCTGCGATTTTAATACACGCTCTTATGCCCAAGCGCGATGCATAATGTAAAATGAAAGATGCCTATGGATAAGCTGAAACCGCCAACGGGTCTATACATTGTCTCCACACCGATTGGTAATCTGAAAGATATTACCTTGCGGGCGCTGAATATTCTGGGCTCTGTTGATGAAATCCTGGCCGAGGATACGCGTACCGCCGCCAAATTACTGAACGCGCATAATATCAAAGCTCGAATCACCCCCTATCATGATCATAATGGTATGAAACGCCGTCCGGATATCCTCAAACGCCTTGCCGAGGGGCAAAGCTTTGCCCTGATCAGTGATGCTGGCACACCGCTTGTGTCCGATCCAGGCTGGAAACTGGTTGAAGCCGCTTTGGAAGCGGGCCTGCCGATCATCCCCCTGCCCGGCGCTTCGGCGCTTCTGGCCGCGCTCGTTGTGTCCGGCTTACCCAGTGACCGTTTTGCCTTTGTCGGCTTCCTGCCGGTCAAGAGTGCCGCCCGGCGTAAAGTGCTGACGGAATACAAGGCCTTGCGCTCAACACTCATTTTCTATGAAGCAGGCCCGCGTCTGGCGTCTAGCCTAGCTGATATGTGCGATATTCTGGGCGCTGACCGGCGCGCAGCGGTCGCTAGAGAATTAACCAAAATGTTTGAAGAGACGCGCCGGGACAGGTTAAGTGAGCTCGCACAGTATTATGCAGACACCCCCCGGCCAAAAGGTGAAATTGTTGTTCTGGTCGGCCCAGCTGAGGAGAAGGCATCTCTAAATCTGGAAGATTTGCGCGCGGAAATCCGGATGGCTTTGCAAGAAAAACCGGTCAAAATCGTCGCACAAGAGCTTGCAGCGCATTATGATTT
>JARFRJ010000276.1 GCA_029287305.1 Hyphomonas sp.
AGATATGTCCATCCTAAGTATGAAAATCAGTATTTTCAAACAGGGTATCAAACCCCCTCATCACAGATATCTATAACAACTTAAAATGATGTCAGTCCAACCAGAGCCTTGGCATAGGCCTCTGCAGAGAAGGCTTGTATAACATCTGCGCCCTCTCCAACGCCCACATAAATGATCGGCAGGGCATGGCGCTCGGCAATCGCCACCAAAACGCCGCCTTTTGCGGTTCAATCAAGCTTGGTCATAACAAGGCCGGTAATGCCGGCGCTGTGGCGGAAGGCTTCGACCTGGCTCAACGCATTTTGTCCGACCGTCGCATCCAGAACCATCAGCACATCATGCGGGGCGTCCGGGTCAAGCTTCTGGATCACGCGGATAATTTTTGCCAGCTCACTCATCAGCTCATCCTTGTTTTGCAAGCGTCCGGCGGTATCAATCAGAACCAGATCAAGGGCGTCGCGTTTGGCGCGCATCATTGCATCATGGACGAGCCCAGCTGCGTCTGCACCCGGTGCTTCTGCCATTATCGGAAAGCCAGCTCGGTCAGCCCAGACGGTTAATTGCTCAATCGCGGCTGCGCGAAAAGTATCTGCTGCGACGATCAGTGTTTTCAATCCGCTCGCTGAGAGTTGCGCCGCGATTTTACCGATAGTCGTGGTCTTGCCCGACCCGTTAACCCCGACAAATAGCACAATGCGGGGGCGTGGCCCTTCCATCAGGTCCAGTTTCTTTTCACGCGGGCTGAGAATATCGGCAATTTCAGAGGCAATCGTCGCTTTCACCGCATCGGGTGAAATATCTTTCTCAAACCGGGTATTTTGTATTCTCTCTGTAATTTTGCGCGCCGCATTGGCCCCCATATCCGACATAATCAGGAGGTCTTCCAAATCCTCCAAAGTCTCTTCATCAAGCTTTTGCCGGTTAAAAACGCTGACAATGCCGTCAGAAAATTTCGAGGAAGAGCGTTTCAGACCTGAAGTGAGTTTTGAGAGGATATTTCCCGCTTCAGCGCTAGGTTCAGCCTCTGCTTCAGGGCCTGAAGGCGTTTCGGATTTAGCGGATATTTGCGTATCTTTGACATCGGTTTTTTCTGACGTTGAAGCGTCTTTTTGAGTGTCGCCTTTATCTATGGCGTCCTCAACCTCTGCCTCAGCCTTTGCATTTTGCGTACTTCGGTTTTGCATAAATTCTTGGATCAAGGCCTCACCCTGGATGATGGCATCGGCAAGCGGCTCGGCGGCAGTTTGCGCGGGCGTTGTGTCTGTTTTGTCAGAGATGTCTTTCTTTTTCTTGCCAAACCAGCTGCGTATCCCATTCATAGATAAGTTCCTTGCAATACTTTTCCGTCATGTGCGTGAAGTTTAACGCGAACAGGCCCGCTCGCACAGTGTTTTATATTATCGGTGAGCTGCACAGGTGAGAAATCCGGTAATCGGGCGCGCCCGCCGCTTTCTAATAGCGCGATAGCCTCACGCCCGACATGCTGACTTAAATGGCGCGCTAGGGCGGCTTGGCCAGTTTCTCGCAGGCGCGCAGCGCGGCTTTTGATAAGCGGCCCGGCGACGGGCGGCATCCGGGCGGCAGGCGTGCCCTCACGGGCGCTATAGGGAAAGGCGTGGATATAGGCCAAACCGCATATATCAATAAGGGACAGGGTATTTTCAAAAGCCGCGTCAGTTTCTGTCGGGAAGCCGGCGATAAAATCTGCGCCGAACGCGATATCCGGGCGTTTCGCTTTCAGCCGGGAGATTAATCCGATCGCCTCCTCACGCGAATGGCGGCGCTTCATCCGTTTCAGGATAAGATTATCCCCATGTTGCAAGGAGAGGTGCAGATAAGGTGCAATACGGGGCTCGCTGGTGATCGCATCCTCCAGATCGGGATCAATCTCGATCGCATCAATGGAAGAGAGGCGCAATTGGCGTAAATCCGGCACCAGTTTCAGGATACGCTGCACCAGATTGCCAAGCGGCGGTGTGCCCGGCAAATCCTGTCCCCAGCTTGTCAGGTCCACACCGGTTAGGACAACTTCATAATGGCCGGACCCGACCAAGGTTTTCACCTGATCAACAATCTCGCCCGCTGGCACAGATCGCGACGGTCCCCGGCCATAAGGGATAATGCAGAATGTACACCGATGATCGCAGCCATTTTGGACCTGAACAAAAGCGCGCGCGCGCCCGCCCATACCTTCTATCAAATGGGCGGCGGTATCGCGCACACTCATAATGTCATTCACGCGCACTTTTTCTGAACTGTCCCAAAGCGTCGCGGGGGTCCAAGTTTCCGCCAGCATTTTCTCATGATTGCCAATCACGCGGCTCACCTCCGGCATGGCGGCAAAACTGTCTGGATCAATTTGGGCTGCGCACCCGGTAACAATAATATCTGCGTCCGGGTGGTCTCGTGCCGCTTTGCGAATGGCGTGGCGCGTGCCTGCCACAGCCGCGCTGGTGACCGCGCAGCTATTGATCACAACGCATTTGGTTAAGCCAGCAGCCTCGGCATGACGGCTCATGACCTCACTTTCATAAGTGTTCAGGCGACAGCCAAGTGTAATAAAATGAGTATCTGATACGGTCATGAATAAGAAAGTATGCTCTGTGTAGAATAAACGATATATAGCTATTCAGGCGAGCCAGTTATACTTGAAAGCCTGATAAGCCATAGTTAGGCTCGTTAAATATGCATTTTGCCACGAAAGTCACGCCTATGAAATATATTTCAGTTCTCATTATCGTGTTCAGTCTCTTTGTTTTGCACGTTCAAGCTCAAACCACAGCGCCGCAGACACTGCGATCCCTCCCTCAAGGAGAGCTGATCGGCTTTATTGAGGACAATGGTGCCCATGTTTGGCGCGGTGTGCCCTTTGCGGCTGATACGGGCGGGGAAAACCGTTGGCGCGCGCCGCAAGCCGCGCCAAGCTGGGACGGGGTACGGGCAGGCTTGGAATTTGGCCCGCACTGTCCACAAATCGTCACCGAGTTTACCCAAGAAGAAGGCGATTATGAAAATGGCGATGTTCTGGGGGATGAAGCGTGCTTGAATTTGGACATATACACGCCCCCTAATTTAGGTCCTGATGCAAATTTGCCGATTATGGTCTGGATACATGGCGGGTCAAATGTATCTGGAAGTTCAAAATCCTATTCTGGACACAAATTCGCAGTGAATGAAAATGTCATTATCATTTCTGTCCAATATCGTCTGGGGCCTTTGGGCTGGTTCTCGCATCCGGCTTTACGAAACAGTGCGCAGAGCCCAGAAGATAAAGCGGCCAATTTTGCCATTCTGGATCTGATTGCGGCCTTGAAATGGCTCAAGACAAATGGGTCTACCTTTGGCGGCGATCCAGATAATGTGACGATTTTTGGGGAAAGCGCCGGCGCACATAATGTGGCTGCCCTGATGGCCTCCCCCTTGGCTAAGGGCCTTTTCCATAAAGCGATTATGCAATCTGGGTTTTTTGATAGTTTGACGATAGAGGCCGCTGAAGGTCGCCAGGCAGATGAGCCCAATCCAAGTTTTAAAATCGCCCAGCGCCTTGGTGGACCCGACGCTTTTCGGACAGTCCCGCTTGAGGAGGTTTTTGCCGCTTATGAGCTGGACGATAGTGGCAGCCTAGATCTTCCGCGTATGATCGAAGATGGGGTCACTCTGGCACAACGCCCCATGGAAGAGAGCTTTAAAGACACGGAAAATTTCAATGCTGTTCCGCTTATTACCGGGGTTAATCGCGATGAAATGAAACTCTTTCAGGCGCTCGACCCAAAATTTACCCGCCGCCTTTTTGGCCTGTTTTACACGATCCGTGATACAGGATTTTACAATGCCAGTTCGGAATATGGGTCCCGGCGCTGGCGCGTCCGCGCGATTGACCTTCCTGCCAAACGTATGGTCGCGGCTGGGCATGATCAGGTCTATGCCTATCGTTTTGACTGGGATGTGGGCGGGCAGGCCTTCTGGACCAATTTCAAGAAACTGCTCGGCGCTGCGCATGCGATTGAAATTCCGTTTGTGTTTAATCGATTTGTTTTGCTCGGCCAGGCAGACAAATATATGTTCAACAATAAAACCGCCCAGGAGCGTGAGACGCTCAGTCGGGCGATGGGGCGCTATTGGGCCAATTTTGCCCGTACCAGCGTACCGAGCTATAAAAATGGACCGGTTTGGCCCAAGGTTTTATCGGATCAAACGCCTGGCCTCTTACGCTTTGACGGGGCCTCGGATGGCGGGATAGAAATTATAACCGACAGCGAGAGTCATGAGGCTATTCTGGACGATCTGTTGCGCGATACACGTATCAATGAACGTGAAAGATGCGTCCTCATTGCCGCTCATGCTGTTTATATGCCCGAGGCTAGGGACAAAACTGAGTGCCCAGTTTAGCTTGGATGCGCCCTAGGGCCTTTTCAAGTCAATTAGGGCCTGAACGACACTGTTTTGCGGGCTTTGTCTTTGTAGGTTAAATCTCCCCTGTATATTCCAGCTCGACAGGGCCGGTCATCAGCACCCGATCTGTATGCTCGGACCAGTCAATCTCAAGCTCTCCACCATCGAGAATGAGCCTAGCCTTGCGGTCTGTCTTTTTTGCCCGCGCCGCACAGACGAGCGCGGCACAAGCACCTGTGCCGCAGGCCAGCGTCAGTCCAGCCCCGCGCTCCCAAACACGCAGCCGAATGCTTGTCCGATCGATAATCTGCGCAAAGCCAACATTAACCCCTTCGGGAAAAATCGGATGTCCTTCGATAAGTGGGCCGATGGCTGGAATGTCATAGGCGCTCACATCCTCGACAAAGAAGACGGCATGTGGGTTACCCATGGAGACAACCGCTGGACGCGCCAGATAGGGCTTGTCCATCGGCCCGATTTTAATATCGACACCGCGCACATCCATATCCTCGCTTAAGGGAATATCGCGCCAGCCAAAGCGCGGGCGGCCCATATCAACCGAGATGAGATCAGGATGGCCTGCCACAGCCTTGGCCATCAGGCGGTCTGCGCGGGTCTCAATGATCACGCTTGGGCCGTCTGTCTCCTGTAACAGAATGTGGCCGACACAGCGGCTGACATTGCCGCAGGCGCTAACCTCACCGCCATCGCCATTCCATATCCGCATGAAGACATCGCCGCGCTCGGCAGGTTCCAGTGCGATGAGCTGATCGGCGTTCATTTCACTTGCCAGCTTGCGAATATCGGTCGCGCTTGGCTTGAAGGCGGTTTGCCGGGCATCAAAAATGGCAAAGGCATTGCCTGCCCCGTTCATTTTCCAAAATCTTAAGGCCATCGCTTACTCTCCAGACGCCCGTTTCATATCAAACAGCCAGATCAGGACCGGCGTGAATATCAGCGCAGCCAGAAGCTGGGCGAGAATAAAGCCTGGCGCATCGCCAATGGCAATGCCAGAAAATGTATCGGTAAATATGCGGGCAAAGGTGACCGCAGGATTGGCAAAACTGGTTGAGGCGGTCCACCAATATCCAGCCGTAATCACAAGCCCCACCGCATAAGGCACCGCGTCTGGCTTATATTTAACGCAGCCAAAGATTGCCGCAATCAGGGCAAAGGTTGCCGCCGCTTCAGAGACCCATTGTGCAACACCGCTCCGGGCGGTTTGTGAAACCTGTATAAGCGTCTCTTCAAACATCACATGTGCAAGCAAAACCCCCAAACTTGCCCCAATCAGTTGGACTGCGATATAGATAAGGGCCAGACGTGTTGTGATATCGCCGCGTAAGCGGAAAGCGAGCGTCACAGCCGGATTAAAATGCGCTCCGGAAATCGGGGCGAAAATAAGGATCAAGACAACAAGGATGCATCCGGTCGCGGCGGTGTTGCCCCATAGAGCGAGCGCTGTATCTGTGGTCAATCTTTCTGCCATAATGCCAGACCCGACGACAGTGGCCAGAAGGAGGGCCGTGCCAAGCCCTTCTGCGACACATTTCCTTATAAAACTCATCTTTATGACGATCCTTTTACGTGTGGATATAGGCCCTCAAGAGGGCAGCCGTGCGGCTGAGACCCAGGCACTTATTTGCATACTCAAAGCTGCGATCAAAGCAATCTCTATCAGGGCATGATCTGAAAAAAAACTTAAAATAGCCGCAGCGGCGCAGGCCCAATCCAGTCTTTGATCACTGATCAGAAGCCCTAAAGGGCGGCGATGCTGGGCAATATCAGCCAATGTCAGATGTCGCCAGACGCGATCCATACCGGGCGGGCCAAATGCCTCATAAATATCTGCGCGGCGGGTCATGCCGGTTAGTTCGCATAAGTCACGCAAGCGAGCCTGACCGATCAGAACCGATCGTCGCCGCGCCGAAGAGCCAATCAATGAGACCAGAACAGATAAAAGGACGGCCAGACTAATCGACAGGCTGGCAAATCCATCAAGGGGGGTCGTTATATCCATGAGAGGGGCATCCACATGGACTTAGCCCGCCCTTTTGGGGATAGCGACCCAATAATCAAAGTCGAGGATCACAGG
>JARFRJ010000280.1 GCA_029287305.1 Hyphomonas sp.
TGCATATTGCCGGATAAATCAATCAGCTCTCGGCGTACCGATAAATCCCGCACCATGCGGGCATAATCCTGTATCTCCGGACCAAAGGCCGCGCTGTCGAGCAGATTGGCGAGATAGACCGCACCGCCTATGCCGGTCAGCAGGTCATTCTTGTCAAAATGTTCGCGCAGGGTGACACCATCGGCAACACGCCCCTGTTGGATAAGGGTTTGCATTGTCTCATAGACAAGCTTGTGTGCCGGGGCATAAAAATCGCCCGGTTTGAGAATATCAGCAACGCGCTGAAAGGCATTATTGTCAAACAGGACCGCCCCAAGAATAGCCGCTTCTGCGGCGATATTATTAGGGGGAACAAGCGCAGATTGGCTTGTTTGAGGTGTCGATAGATCGTCTGCCATGGGCCTAAATTAGCGTAGAATATCATCCCTGTCTTGGACTTTATTTAATGTATTCAGTTTTTGTTCCAGGCAGCAGACACCTATAATTTTACCTGTGGATAATGTTAAAATTCAGACGCGTCTTTTTACAAGATTGCGCGATAGAAAAAACTTCAAACGCTTGTCAGTACATTTGCGAACAGCTCTGGGTCAACATTTCCACCTGAAAGGATAAGCCCGATATCCTGTCCGCGCATAGTCTCCGGCAAGGCAAATAAAGCCGCAGCGAGGGCCACCGCGCCGCCCGGCTCCACAACGAGTTTCAGATGCTGAAAGGCAAAGCGCATGGCGGCTTTGGCTTGTGCCTCGCTGACGGTAAATCCGCCAGAGACATAGGCTTGATTAATCGCAAAGGTCAGATATCCGGGCTGCGGGGTGAGGATCGCATCGCACAGAGAGGGCGGATGAGCTTGGATCGGGCGAATCTCGCCGGCCTCAAAGGATAGGCGATGATCATCATAGCCTTCCGGTTCCGCACTCCAAAGCCGTGTTGTCGGACTTTTTGCGGTAAAGCACAGGCTTGCGCCAGCCAGCAATCCACCGCCGCCTGCACAGCAAATATAATGATCAAGTGTTATCCCATCTAAGGATAATTGATCTAAAAAATCGAGCGCCGCGGTGCCTTGCCCGGCAATAATATCTCTATCATCATAGGACGGGATAAGGGTCGCGCCGCGAGCCTTGGCGATTTTGGCGGCGATGGCCTCGCGGCTTTGACCTGTCCGGTCATAGGCGTAAATCTCTGCCCCATCGGCGATGACGCCATCGCGTTTAATGGCAGGGGCATCTTCGGGCATAACAATTAGCGCAGGCATATCATAAAGTCTGGCTGCGCGGGCAATGCCCTGGGCATGATTACCAGAGGAAAAGGCCACGACGCCGGCCTGTCTGTCTTTTTCACGGGTGATCTGGGCAATGCGATTGAGCGCCCCGCGAATTTTAAAGCTACCCGTGATTTGCAAGCATTCGGCCTGAATATGTATCCGTGCGCCGATATGGCTATCCAAGGCGGCATGTCGTATAATTGGAGGATGGTAAATTTGACCCGCCAGACGCTTGCGTGCGGCCAAAACGGCATGAAAATCAGGCAAGTCAGAGGCCGTCAGACGCGGTGAGGCGGTTGGCTTTGCGCTTTGCTTTTCGCCTAGATCAGTTGGTTCCATAATATCGCTGCATACGTTCGGAGATTTGGCGGCCTTCGCGCGCATATTGTAATTCTCTTTGCTTGGCGGCTCCTTCGCAATCTCGCCGATTACGCAATTCACGGCGGACCCCACTGCGATAGGCGCTGACCATATCAGAATAAAGCTCGCCTTTATTGGGCGCTTCCAGATCGACAAGCTGTTGCATGAAACCGCGCCAATATTGGTCATTGCGGCCATAACAGGCTTGGCGAATACCCTGAGAAGCCCCAATCACTCTCGACAACTCGACAAGTTCACGCAAATAGAGTTTATCGCGAACAGGCATATTTTGTGTGCCTGTCATGGATTGCGGCGTCGCATATTGTAAGCCTGATCCGAGTATAAATACTGTAATTACAAGGGAAAAAATTTTAAGATGCACGCTATTTTGCTTCATGAAGCCACATTTTCCCGGCTTGAAAGCCGTTTAAATCCGTATCTGGAGAAAATTTCTCCTGTCATTCTGCATAATGATGGCATCTTTCGGGACATTCAAGGAAAACCTTTGGACACGTGCACACATGTGCGCATTGCCTATGGCACACCGGATGTCTGGTTCAGTAAAATCGCCCTGAACTTTGTCGAGACCTGTCTGGGCGCCGATCATCTGGCTTGGTTTCAGTCCAGTGCTGCTGGTATTGAGCATCCAGTTTTGCAAAGCCTGCGGTCCAAAGCAATTGTTTATACAGCATCACATGAGCAATCCGATGCCATCGCAGAATGGGTGTTATGGTCTGGATTGGACTGGTTTCAGGCGGGCCCGGCCCGTCGTGCAGCTCAAGCGCAGAAAACCTGGAAGCGAATTGAATTTACGGAGATCGCAGACACGCATTGGCTGATTGTCGGCTTTGGGGCGATCGGGCAAGCCACGGCGCGGCTTTTGCGTAAGCTTGGGGCAAAGGTGACAGGTGTTCGACGCACATCTGGCCTGCATCCAGACGCTGATCATATGATACAGCCAAATCAGTTGCACGCACATTTGGGCACGGCGGATGCGGTTCTTTTGTCATGCCCTTTAACAGCAGAAACACACGGCATGGCGGATAAGGATTTCTTTTCTGCAATGAAGCCGGGCAGCCTGTTTACCAATGTTGGCAGAGGTCTTTTGGTGGATGAAACGGCCATGCTCGCCTCCCTAGATCGGGAGCATTTGGGGTATGCCGCGCTCGATGTGGTCGCTGTGGAACCCCTTCCAGCAGACAACCCTATATGGGCGCATCCCAAAATCACGCTAACCTCGCATTTGGCGGCCGATACGATGGGATCGGCCCGGCGCACAGATTCCCTTTTTATGGATAATCTGGACCGCTTTTTGAATGATAGGCCGCTGCGTAATATGATTTCAGAGACCCCCGACACAGATCATACGTAATTATTATGCGCAGATGAAATTGGTGTCCAAACTGCGCGTAGAAGTCGCGTCAACGCAAAGCGTGACCAAAGCGCCTAAGGGTGCATCGCCCCCTATTTTAACAAAGACATCCATTGCGTTTCGGTAATGGATGTCTGTATGTCGAGTTAATGTAAAGACAGGGTCAAGCCGATGGTATTGGAAACAGATTATCTTGTGATTGGAAGCGGCGCTGTTGGGCTTGCTTTTGTCGATGCCATGCTGGATCAGTCGACAGCCGATTTTATTATTGTCGACCGCAATTCTATGCCGGGCGGACATTGGAATGATGCCTATCCATTTGTTCGGCTGCATCAGCCATCAGCTTTTTATGGGGTTGAGTCAGAGCTGTTAGGGCATAATCAGATTGACATATCCGGTTCGAATAAGGGCTTTTATGAGCTTGCGTCTGGCCCGGAAGTGCTGGCTTATTTTGATCGTATTATGCGCCAGCGTCTTTTGCCGAGCGGGCGGGTGCGTTATTTCCCAATGTGCGAGTATAAAGGTGAAAACCGTTTTGATAATTGCCTATCAGGCAAATCTCATAGGGTGACAGTACGTAAACGGCTGGTTGATGCGACATTTTTTGATACAATCGTTCCCTCTACGCATCAGCGCGGCTTTAGCGTTGGCGATGATGTGGTATGTATCGCCCCGAATGAATTACCAAAATGCGCGCCCTCTTTCAGCCATTATTCCATTCTTGGGGGTGGTAAAACGGCCATGGATGCAGCCGTTTGGCTGATCGAACATGGAACACCGCCAGAGCATATCTCTTGGGTGTGTCCGCGTGATTCCTGGTTGATCAACCGGGCAACAACCCAGCCCGGCAAGGCTTTCTTCACACAGACGGGCAGCAGTATTGCGCGTCAATTGCAAGCGATGGCCAAGGCCAGTTCGGTGGACGACCTGTTCGATCGGCTTGAAGCGGCGGGCATTATGCTAAGAGTGGATCCAGCGATCCGCCCGAGCATGTTCCATTATGCAACGATTTCACAAGGCGAGGTCGACTGTCTACGCCAGATTTCACAGATTATTCGGGGGGAACGTGTTCAAGCCTTGCAGCGCGGGGGAATACACATGTGTTCAGGCCTCTCTACCCAAATGCCAGAAGATACACTTTATATTGATTGCACGGCGCGTGCAGTGGGCTTTACCGCCGAGCGCGAACAGGCTGTTTTCGAGCCCGGGAAAATCACGTTGCAGCCTGTATTTGCCCCATTGGTTACCTATAGCGCCGCGATTATTGCGCGGGTTGAAGCTGTGCTTGAGGATGATATGGCTAGAAATAAAGCCTGCACGCCGGTCAGGCTGGCTGATACGCCTTATGAATGGATGGGCTCCGCCCTCGGTAATATGACCAATCAGGCGCTATGGTCACAACTTCCCGAATTGAAAAAATGGATTAATACGTGTCGTCTGAACCCGGCGGCTCAAGCCATATCCGAAGGGGCCTTTGAAAGCGCCGAGGGCCAAGCCGTGTTTCGCCAGATCAAGGAAAATTCAATCCCGGCTGTGATGAATATACATAAATTGATCGCTGAGGGCGCGCCTGAATGAGCTCTCTCTTCGATCCCAGCCTGTATTAGCAAAACATATCACCTGTTAGGCGACAGTCTTTGCGATGCGCTTAGTCTTGAAGGCCTGCATAAGCGGTTTTTCAACCCTTATATAAAACAGATGCGCGAAGATGAGGCTTCCTAAAAGCCCAAAAAGGATAAATAAAAGCTCATCTATCGGGCCTGTTTGGCCGAATTGGAGAAAGTTTGGCAGAACGCCATTGGCCATTTTCCAAATCTCGCGCAAGCTGAGAATGACCAGCATATGCGACAGGTAGAGGCTGTAGGAGATATTGCCCAAATGGATCAAAGGGGAGGGGATGTTTAATCCTGCTTTCTTCTCAAGATTGACAAGACCATAGATAATCATGGCGCTCGGCAGACCATAAACCACGACGCGGGTAAAATAAAACCCAGGCCCGGTCGTATAGCCTCCAATATAAAAGGCGATAATAAACAGACCCGTGCCCATAATCAGGCAGACCGATGCATATCGCATTATGTTCTTGCAATAGAGATAGCCAATCAGGCACCCTAAAATAAATTCGATATTCAAGGGAGACAGAAACAATTCAAATATATTTCCAGCATGGGCAATTGGTTCAGCCAGCGCCAATGTCCCCAGAATTAATAGGCTCCAGATAAGCAGAAAAATAAACAGAACGCGTCGTCCGAAGATAAAGCAAATGGAAAACAGAGTGTAAAACAGCATTTCATGTATCAGCGTCCAGCCGATCGCCAAAACCGGGAATTCGCTTTGTGGGTATAAGAGATATGATTTCACCAAATATGGGAAAATGTCTGTGCCAGTGGCATAATCGGGCGGCGCGAATTGGCCATAGATGATATAGCTTGCTAGTATCATCAAGCTCGCAAATATCCACCATATGGGATAGATACGATAGACCCGTTTGCGGAAAAACTTCGCGGCTTCTATCAGGCCGGGCTTTGCTGTCCAGCTTATATAGACCATGATAAAACCGGAAATAACGAAAAATATGTCCACGCCAGCATAACCCTCGAAGAAGAAACTGTCTCCACTTGGGCAGTTCTTATCGGGCAAGCAGGCTTGGCTGAACAGGTGAAATAGAAGCACCAGAATAACTGCAACACCCCGTAAAAACTGTATAGATTTAAGCATTTATGGGGGGATCCTGATGGGCCGATGAAGGGCGGGATAAGGGTTTTCAAATCAAAGGCTAAGAAATTTATCTCTATTTGTCTATCACGCGATCTCATGTAAACATGATCTTAAAACAGAGCAAAAGCCGGGACGCCATGATCAAAAAACTGCTGATAGCCAATCGGGGCGAGATTGCTTGCCGGATTATCCGCACTTGTCGCCAGATGGGGATTGAAGCTATCGCGCTCTATTCCCATGCGGACAGATTTGCCAAATATGTGCGCGAGGCCGATGCGGCTTTTCCCATAGGTCCGGCGGAAGCGAGCAGAAGCTATCTGAATATCGCCGCCATCCTTGAGGCAGCGCAGACAAGCGGGGCGGAGGCGATCCATCCAGGCTATGGTTTCCTCTCGGAAAATGCCGACTTTGCCCGTCATGTGCAAGAGGCCGGGCTGATCTGGGTTGGGCCTAACCCACAGACGATTGAAGATATGGGTCTGAAAGACCGGGCAAAAGCGATTGCGGATAAAGCGGGCGTGCCGGTTTTGCCGGGCTTTTATGGCGATGCGAGGGATGTGACAGCCTTTACCGAAGCGGCGGAGAGGATTGGTTATCCGCTCCTGATTAAAGCAATAGCGGGCGGGGGCGGTCGCGGTATTCGTATTGTGCGTCTGTCAGAAGATTTGCCAAACGCCCTAGAAAGCGCATCGCGGGAAGCTAAAGCGGCTTTTGGGGATGGCCGGGTGATGTTGGAAAAACTGATTGAACGCCCGCGCCATATTGAAGTGCAGGTCTTTGGCGATCGCTATGGCAGTGCTGTGCATCTGTTTGAGCGGGACTGTTCCTTACAACGGCGCCGACAGAAAGTGGTCGAAGAAGCCCCGGCCCCCGGCATGCCCGAAGCGGTGCGCGCAGCGATGACGCAGGCCAGTTTGAAACTCTGCCAGTCAGTTGGCTATGTTGGCGCGGGAACGGTTGAATTTATTATTGATGGGGCGCGTCCCTTAAGTCTCGATAATTTCTGGTTTCTGGAAATGAATACGCGCTTGCAGGTCGAGCATCCGGTGACAGAAATGATCACAGG
>JARFRJ010000258.1 GCA_029287305.1 Hyphomonas sp.
CCTGCGCCGCGCCCTTCCGCCTGTCTACTTTTGAAATGCTCTAAGCAAAGCATAAATCATATAGAGGGTGTCAGCTTATAGCCGAGCCAGGGCTTGACCGTTTTCATGACCAAAGCGCTCTGTATCCGGCTGACATGCGGCAAGGAGGCAATCACTTTACGGTAAGTCGCCTCATAATCCTGTGTGTCTGCAGCCGCCACTTTGATGAGATAGTCTGCTTGGCCCGTCATCAAATAGCATTCCAGAATTTCCGGGCGGGCTTTGGTCGCTTTTTCGAAAGTGCTCAAAGCGGCCTCCGTCTGGCTGTCGAGGGAGACTTCAACAAAAAAAACCATCCGAAATCCAAGCTTTTCAGCATTCAGACGTGCGCCATAGCCTTCAATCAGACTTTTATCTTCCAGCAGGCTGATCCGGCGGGCGCAGGCAGAAAGCGACAAGCCGACTTCATCGGCAATATCAGAAATGGGACGACGGCAGTTTTCCTGCAGAGCGTTTAGTATTTTCCGATCTATTTGGTCCATACCCGTAATATTTACATATAAACCGCATTTTTGTCGAAATATTTCTTAAAATAATTCTATTTTGATAGAAATATGCAAACAAATTTTCTGAGATTTGCTGTACATTCAGATAAAGTCAGGAGGGTTATAAATGCAAATTGGTGTTCCTAAAGAGATCAAAAATCATGAATATCGTGTCGGACTGACGCCGGAAAGCGTTGCCGAGCTGGTGGCTGATGGTCATCATCTTATGCTTGAAACAGATGCGGGGCTTGGCATCGGGGCAGATGATGAAATCTATCGCCAGCATGGTGCAGAAATTGTCATGAGCGCTGAAGAGATTTTTGCGCGCGCGGATATGATTGTGAAAGTCAAGGAACCCCAGGCCAGCGAGCGGGCTCTGCTGCGACCGGGGCAAATTCTCTATACCTATCTTCATCTGGCTCCAGACCCGGCGCAGACACATGACCTGATCAAATCTGGCGCGGTCTGTATCGCCTATGAGACGGTCACCAGCGCAGATGGGGATTTACCTCTGTTGAAACCGATGAGCCAGGTGGCCGGGCGGTTATCTGTTCAGGTGGGGGCTGCCGCGCTGCAAAAACATGCAGGTGGACGCGGTGTTCTGCTCGGCGGTGTCCCGGGTGTCGCCCCGGCCAAAGTGGTGATTATTGGGGGCGGCGATGTTGGCTTTAATGCCGCGCAAATGGCCGTTGGCCTGCAAGCTGATGTGACCATTTTGGAGCGCAGCAATAGCGTTATGGCGCGTTTGAACGCGCAATTTGGTGTGACGGCAAAAATTATCCGCTCCTCCCCGTCACTTCTGTCTGAATTGATAAAGACAGCCGATATGGTCATTGGCGCGGTCCTTATTCCAGGCGCTGCCGCCCCTAAATTGATTAGCCGTGATATGCTCAAAACCATGCAAACCGGCAGTGTTCTGGTCGATGTCGCGATTGATCAGGGCGGATGTTTTGAGACCTCCAAACCGACCACACATGATGAGCCGACTTATGAAGTTGAGGGGATTGTCCATTATTGCGTCGCCAATATGCCGGGGGCTGTGGCGCGCACCTCCACCTATGCTTTGAACGCCGCGACCCTGTTTCATGCCAAAAGAATTGCACGTCTTGGCTGGAAAGAGGCGCTGGCAACAGACCCGCATTTACGAGCAGGCCTCAATGTCTGTGAAGGGCAGTTGACCTATGCTGCCGTCGGCGAGGCGCTCGGCATCACAACCGTTTCACCAGAACAAATGCTTGGCTAGAGCGTGTCCGGTTATGGCATTACCCAAGATCATGCTATATCACCTCTCAGAATAGTTTCGGGCTGCACTTTATTCTAATCAGGGATATATCATTATGAAAATATGGATTGCCTCAACCGCTTTGCTTCTTATCGCCGCTTGCAGCGGTGAACAGCCTGAACCGGAAGCGGTCATTGAAGCTGAGGTCGAAACGCCCGCGCCTGTAATTGAGGCCGATGCCAGTGCCCTTGTGACAAGCACAAAATCACTGGACGATATATTGGCGGGCCTGCCGGAAGCGGACAAGGCGCGTATACAATACCGTCATCCAAAAGAGACATTGGCCTTTTTTGGCGTTGCGCCGGGCATGACCATTGTCGACACATCGCCCGGAGATATCTGGTATGCGGGCATATTGGCCGAATATCTCGGGCCAGAGGGCAAAGTGATTGGAGCCGACAGACCGCTTGCTGTGTGGGAATCCTTCGGGCCAGACTATGCGCCGCCTGAATTTCTTGCCGAACGGGTCAACTGGCCTGACACTTGGCCTGAAAAACAGGCTGGGGCATATGGCGACCAAGGCGCACAATTTGATGCCTTTGCCTATACGCAGGCCCCCTCTGAAATGGCTCAAAGCGTTGATATTGTGCTGATGATACGCGAAATGCATAATTTGATTTCGGCAGATGAAAGCAATGCGCTGATTACAAAAACTCTCGAAGAGATACATATGATGCTGAAGCCTGACGGTGTGTTTGGAATTGTCCAGCACCGTGCGCCGGAAGCCGCATCCGATGCTTGGGCCAATGGCAGTAATGGTTATCTAAAGCAGGCCGATATCATCGCGCTTGTCGAGCAAGCTGGTTTCACTCTGGAAGCGGCAAGCGAGATTAACGCCAATCCGAAAGATCAACCGACAGAGGCGGACTATGTCTGGCGGCTGGCACCCAGCCTTAGCCTTCCGGAGGGAGATGCGGAGTTGCGCGCGGCCATGTTGGAAATTGGCGAATCGGATCGGATGACACTGAAATTCCGCAAGGCCTCATAAGCGGCCCAATTT
>JARFRJ010000275.1 GCA_029287305.1 Hyphomonas sp.
TTTACAGCCGATATTTGTGGAATAAGTCTGGAGCGCCCGGATTATATGGAGATGACCGCCCTCGGCGCGGCGGGCCTTGCAGGTCTTAAACTTGGCTGGATAGATTTGAAGGCCTGGAAAAGCCGCGCCCGAAATGTTACCTGCTTTGAACCTAAAATGACGCATAATGAACGCCAGCGACTAATCTCTGGTTGGCAGAAAGCTGTACAGGCGACTAAGGCAGGTTTGTAAGAGCGTATTGGATGAACTGTTTTGACCCTTAAAATTTTGCGACATGAGGCTATTGGGGAGACCCGCGCGGTTGCCCTGGACGCAGACGGGCAGCCCGTTGCGCTCTATTATGATCGTATTGTCGAGAGAGGGCGGAGCGCTTATTGGGGACAGGTTTTGGCAGGGCGAACGACAAAAGCTGCGCCTGAAAGTGGCGGGGTTTTTGTCACTCTGGAAACTGGCGAGGAGGCGCTTTTACCGGGTAAGGATGTGACTGGGGTCAGGGAAGGTGAAGCCTGCCTTTATAAAATTACGTCTGAGGCGCGGGCCGGTAAGCTTGCCAAAATTACTCCCGCGAAAGCGTCTGACCCAAAGGGAGATAAATGGGATATATGGTGCCGGGATTTCGGTCTGGACCCGCTTGCAGATGTCATATCCAGCTCGCAGAGTGCCACCGATATAGATGTCATTTTTCAGGCCGCCCTTGAAGAGACTGCGCCCATTCCGGGCGGGGGATATCTACGCCTCTCGCCAACCCCGGCTCTGCTCGCAGTGGATGTTGATACGGCTGGGCGGGTTGATAAGGGCCGGGCGAGCTACCGTGCCAAATGCGTGAACATAGCCGCCGCCAAAGCATTGGCGCGCGAACTGTGCGTACGAAGTGAAGGCGGGGCGCTCGTGCTGGACTGCGTTGGCCCGCTCTCTCGCCATGACGGACCGGGCGTCAAATCTGCCTTTATTGACACGTTTCGCGCGCTGTCGAACCGACGCCTTGAGGCGCTTAATCCCTCGCCTTTTGGTCTTATGCAGGCTGTAATTGAGCGACGCAGACGCCCTTTAAGAGAGGCATATTATGCAACACCTCAGGGGCAGCCTTTGCCCATAGCCCAACTTTTACAAGGCTTGCGTGCCTTAGAGCGGGCGGCCTTGGCTGACACAAGTGCGCACCTACGCCTCATTTTACCTGAACCCGCTCTGCGCCTATATCGACAAGATAAACAGGTTTATGATTCGGCGATCCAAAAGAGATTTGGAGCCCGTTATCAGGTCGGCCTGTCTGAGACAGATCAAGTGGAGGCGTATAGACTGTGAACACGACAATGACAAAGAAAAGGCCG
Organism: Hyphomonas sp.; assembly: GCA_029287305.1. Lineage (GTDB taxonomy): Bacteria > Pseudomonadota > Alphaproteobacteria > Caulobacterales > Hyphomonadaceae > CALLCD01. The sequence continues at coordinate 1,329 of JARFRJ010000275.1, forward strand.
GCCAAATGCGCTGGCTGTGGCAAAAAGCCAGTCTCGCCGGATTACCGCCCCTTTTGCTCACGTCGCTGCGCGGATGTGGATTTGGGTCGCTGGCTGAATAATGGCTATGCGATAGAGGGCGAACCAGCCGATCAGGCCGATGATCCCCCCGCCTCAACGGATTAAAAGGATTGGTTATTTTGCAAGGGCTATCCAATCCTAGCCTTGGCCTCATCTGATAGCACACTTTATGTCCTATAAAGTAGACAAACACGTTGATTTTAAGACTGTTTACAGGTCTATCCGTCAAGCTTTTCAAGATAAGTTACGAAAGGGCATGGACAGCCCTCAACAGCCCGATTATATAGCCTATCTTGTATTGACCCCCTAAGGCCCGGGTAGCTCAGGGGTAGAGCAGCGGACTGAAAATCCGCGTGTCGGTGGTTCAAATCCGCCCCCGGGCACCATTTCTTTTAAGAGAAATAATAGCTTCTAAGCACAAATACGCCTCAATATATATTGTATCCTAGCTTAGGGCAGACGCCTGCAACGCAATGAAATCATTTTAAACGACTATACGGTTTTCTCTCCGCACAGCTGAAAGGACGCGCCTCATTTGGCTCAAAATGAGGTCAACCGCACTACTATAGGTAGATGCGGCCTAATCTCGGCTTTGTTGATCCTGATCAAGACATGCAGACCGGATCGATGCCTTGATAAGAACTATCAGAGGCAATTTTTCACGGAGCATCATATGACAGTTCGAAACCATATTGGCCTTGTCTTGACTGCCTTGCTTTTAGTGGTCTCAGGATGCGCGATGGTGACGCCTTATCAAGCAGAGCAGTATGGATATGGCTATTCTGAGCCAGTTGTCGAAGAGGGTGTTTACAAGGTGACCTTTCATGGCAATGCCAACACATCGCGGGAGTTGCTTGAAGACTATCTCCTCTTGCGCATGGCTGAACTTACGCTGGCAGAAGGCCACACGCATTTCACGGTCGAAGAGCAAGGGACAGACTGTTTTATCACTGTGCGTACATCCCCGACCAGCGAATGTACCATCCATCAATCCCATACAGATATCTTTCCTTATTACTCGCTTGAACGCGAGCCGCGTTGGCTTTGGCAAAGGCGAACTGCAAGCAAAAAAGAGTATGAAGCTATCGCCTTTTTTGTGATGCAGGACGATCTGGAATCCGTAGATTCAAGCCATACTTATCTGGCCAGTGAAGTTGTAGAGCGCTTAAGCCACCTGAGAACCTGAACCTTCGTGATACGCCGCGTTCTGATCTGTTTCACAGCGCTCGGCCTTAGCGCCCTGCCGCCCGCAAGACGTGCTGAAAGCAGAAATCGAAAAAACAGGTTGGAGCATACCTCATGACGACCCCAAAAATTCGAGAGGCCGTTTCTGTATTCAAATCAGAATTTGACCTCCAGAACGCTATTGATGATTTACTGTCACATGGGTTTGATCGCGCTGAACTGAGCTTACTTGCAAGCTCTGAGACGGTCGATAAGAAGCTTGGTCGCCATTTTACAAAAGTGCGTGAGCTGGAAGACGATGCCGATGCGCCATCCATAGCCTATATAGCCTGTCTCTTATACACATCTCCGAGCCCACG
>JARFRJ010000424.1 GCA_029287305.1 Hyphomonas sp.
CGTTCCGGCCCGCTCTGGTGAGCCATTTGATCTGCAAGAGAGCGCATATGCACATCATCGACACCCAAAATAGCCACATCTTCCTCAGTCTGGTTTTGAAAGATGCGCTGTTTGGCTCTCTTATAGCCCTCAAACCCGCCATGACGGTCCAGATGATCCGGTGACAGGTTTAGCCAGAGACTGATATCGCAATGCAGGCCGCTTGTGAGGTCAAGTTGATAGGAGGACAGCTCCAGCACATACACCCCGCCTGCTCCCAAGACCGGCAAGTCCAGCACCCCTGTTCCAATATTGCCGCCAAGGGCAATGCTGAGCCCAGATTTTGTCAGAATGTGACCGATCAGAGCGGTGGTGGTGGATTTTCCATTTGTGCCGGTAATGCCGACAAGCCGAGGGCGTGCGTCGTCCGGTAATCCATTCAGCCATGCTGCAAAAAGCTCTACATCGCCTATCACAGGCACGCCTGCTTTTTGCGCCGCAGTGACATATCTATGCGGTGCTGGAAATCTATATGGGATGCCAGGCGAAAGGATGAGGCGGTCGCACCCGGCCCAGTCAAAATCTTCAAAATCCGTCAGTGTCAGGCCTTGCGCGCTGGCCTTGTCCCGCGCTGGCACATGCTCATCCCAAGCGCAAACCTTTGCCCCGCCCGCTTTCAGAGCCCGCGCCGCAGCAAGACCTGTCCGGCCTAAACCCAATATGGCAATGTTTCGACCTTTATACTCTGTGACCGGGATCATTGAGATGTCCTTAGCGTAGTTTAAGCGTGGCCAGCCCCATCAGGGCGAAGAGAACAGAGAGAATCCAAAAGCGCACGACGACACGCGTTTCCGGCCAGCCCTGTTTTTGAAAATGATGATGCAAAGGGGCCATGGCAAAGATACGCTTGCCGGTTCCTGTCATGCGACGTGTGAATTTAAACCAAGAGACTTGCAGGATAACCGAGAGAGCTTCCAGTACAAACAGACCGCCAATCATGATCAGGGCAAATTCATGCTTTACAGCAACCGCGATAATGCCAAGCATACCGCCTAAGCCCAGCGAGCCTGTATCCCCCATGAAAATTCTCGCTGGATAAGTATTATACCATAAAAACCCCATGCCTGCGCCAATCATCGCGCCCAGCAAGACCGCCAATTCGCCCGTGCCAGGGGCAAATTGAATACCAAGATAGGCTGCAAACTGAAAATTTCCACTCAGATACGCTATCAGTGCATAGGCCCCTGCTGCAATAATCATCGGCACAATGGCCAAGCCATCCAGACCGTCGGTAAAGTTGACCGCATTGGCCGAGCCAACGACCACAATCATGCCGAAAACAATAAACAAACCGCCAAGTGGCAGGAAATAATTATTAATAAAGGGGAGCGCCACACCCCCGGAAAAGGCCTGATCATTCGGCTCAATTTGCGTTGACGGTGCAAATGCGGCGATATTTTTCGCCAAATCCGTTAATCCGCCCCATTCTGCATGACCCATCGGCGTATGTGCCCCATGCAGACCCATAATAAAGGCCACGGCCAGACCCGCCACGATAAATTCGATCAGAAGACGCAATTTGGCAGAGACACCCGCATCGGTCTGCTTTTTGACTTTGGCATAATCATCAAAAAAACCAAGCAAGGCGAACACAGCCATGACAGTCAGGACCGTCCAAATATAGGGATTAGTCAAATCTGCCCAAAGACCGACACCGATAAATAGGCCGAGCCAGATGATGAAGCCGCCCATTGTCGGCGTACCCCGTTTGGACAATTGCGCTTCCAGAGATAAATCCCGAATAGGTTGGCCACCGCCCTGCCCCAAGCGCAGCGCATTTATGATGGGACTGCCAAACACAATAGAAAAGAGGAACGCGCTCACAATTGCCGCGCCAGTTCGAAAGGTAATATAATTCAGAAGGTTAAATATCCCTTCATCACTCACCAAAAACAAATATAACATCGCGACCTCTCCCTATTTGGCGCTCTTTGGACCGTCTTATATCAGGGCCGCCCCTTTTGCCCATGCCCGCAATTCACGGCAAATATCCATCATTCCAGACGCATTTGACCCTTTAACGAGCAACACGTCTCCATCCTGCAAAGTCGCTTTAAGGGGCTCAATCAGCGCTTTTGAATTTGTCTGATACAAGGCGGCAAGACGAGCAGGTAAAGCCTCATAAAGCGCTCCCATTAGCAGCCCACTCAAAAAGGCCTTATCTACTTTCGCCGCCGCAAGAGGCTCTGCCAGCGCTTGATGATAATCAGCCGCATCCGGCCCCAGCTCCCCCATATCGCCAAGAGCGACAAGACGTCGTTTGGCCGGGCGATCGCGCAAAGCAGCAAGGGCTGCCCGCATACTCTCTGGATTGGCATTATAACTGTCATCCACAAGCACAGCCGCGCCGCCGCCCGGCAGACAAAGCCGCTCGGCCCCGCCGCGTCCATCTGGCGCCCTAAATCCGTCCAGCGCGTCTGCCGCCCTCTTAATATCCAGCCCACCAATGACATGCGCAGCGAGTAAAGCGGCGGCGGCATTATCAGCCCAATGCTCCCCGGACACCTCAAGGGTCAAACGCACCTCTACACCCAGAATTTCAAGGTGAATACGGCTGCGATTACCATCTGACTGATAGTCCAGAACCCGCGCGGCGGCGCTTTGAGATCGCCCAAAAGTAAAGATATGAGTGGCAGGCACAGTGCCCAAAGCCGCCGCCCTCAGCCTGTCATACAGGGCATCATCGCCGGGCAATATAGCCAGTCCCTGCGGGCCAAGGCCTGAAAATATACGTCCCTTTTCATCCGCCACCGCTTCGATAGAGCCAAGGCCCTCCAAATGCGCCGGGGCGATTTTGGTAATCACCGCGCCCTTTGGGGCAATCATCTGCGACAAGGGAGCTATCTCACCGGGCCTCGACATACCAATCTCGAAAACCGCGCGCTTTGTGTCTGCTGGCATGCGCGCAAGGGTCAACGGCACCCCCAAATGATTATTGAAGCTTTTTTGAGACGCATGGGTAGACCCAGCGCCGCGAAAGACCTG
>JARFRJ010000004.1 GCA_029287305.1 Hyphomonas sp.
CCCCCCCCCCCCCCCCCCCCGACACCTACACTAGAGTTGGATCGTCGGCAGCGTCAGATGTGTATAAGAGACAGGCCTATTGGCGCGGCGATTCAGATAATGAAATGCTACAGCGCATTTACGGCACCGCCTGGGCTGACCCCAAACAGCTAAAGGCGCATTTAACGCGGCTGGAGGAAGCTGAAAAGCGCGATCACCGCAAGCTGGCCACACAACTCAACCTGTTTCATTTCCAAGAAGAAGCCCAAGGCCAATGCTTCTGGCATCCTAAAGGCTATATTCTCTATCGCGCTTTGGAAGACTATATGCGCCGTCGGCAAATCGGCGCGGGCTATAAAGAGATTAAAACCCCAGCCCTTATGGATCGCAAGTTTTGGGAGCAGTCCGGGCATTGGGACAAATATCGTGAGAATATGTTTATCTCGACAATTGATGAGGAAGACAAGACGTTGGCTGTCAAGCCGATGAATTGCCCCTGTCATGTTCAGGTCTTCAATACCGGGCAAAAATCCTATCGCGATCTACCTTTGCGCCTGGCTGAATTTGGTTCCTGTCATCGCTATGAGCCCTCCGGCGCGCTGCATGGTCTGATGCGCGTGCGAGCCTTCCAGCAGGATGATGCGCATATTTTCTGCCGCGAGGATCAGATCACAGAAGAAGTGGGCGCTTTTTGCGACTTGTTGCAATCGGTTTACAAGGATTTGGGTTTTGATCAGGTGACCGTGAAATTCTCTGATCGACCGGAGGTGCGCGCCGGCGCCGATGAAGTCTGGGACCGGGCTGAAACAGCGCTTAAAACAGCAGCAGACGCGACAGGGCTTGAAGTGATCTATAATCCGGGTGATGGGGCCTTTTATGGACCCAAGCTTGATTTCATCCTGAAGGACGCAATTGGGCGCGAATGGCAAACCGGGACCATACAGGCGGATTTTGTTTTGCCCGAGCGCCTTGATGCGAGCTATATTGGCGAGGATGGTGCCCGCCACCGCCCGGTCATGCTGCATCGGGCCATACTCGGTTCTTTTGAACGCTTTTTGGGCATTCTGATTGAGAATTATGCCGGAGCTTTCCCGCTTTGGATGGCCCCTGTACAAATTGTCATCGCATCCATTTCAGAAGGCGCTGCAGAATATGCAGAAAACGCTGCAAAGGTTTTAAGAGCGTCCGGATTACGGGTGGAAACGGATTTACGCTCTGAGAAGATTAATTATAAAATCAGAGAACATTCGGTAAAGAAAATACCGATCATTGCTGTGGTTGGTGCCAAGGAGGCCGAGGAAGAGACATTGGCTCTGCGCCGATTTGGGTCAAAAGCACAAAGCATGATGAGCCTAGCCGATGCGTGCATTGAGCTGGCCGCAGAAGCCCTGCCCCCGGATTTAAAAGCCTAGAGCGTTAGAGCATGTGGCGCGCAGACAAAACCTGTAAATTAATCAGCGCTTAATTGGAGAGCAAAACCGGGCAGGGCAGATGATTGAGCGTATATTCCGTCACCCCACCGAGAATCTGTTCACGCAAACGGCTATGGCCATAAGCTCCCATGACGAGCAGGTCGACAGCTTCATCTGTGCAGAAATTTGCAATCGCTCTGGATGTACGCACCTGATTGCTGATCCCTTTGCTAGACACTTGAATGTCATGGCGTGCAAGGGTGGCCGCCAGTTCAGAGCCTGGTAAATCACCGGCCATATCCGCCCGGCTGTCTGGATTAACCCAGAGTAGATTGACCTCATCGGCCAGTTTCATAAAATTGAGGCTGTCAAACACGGCCCGGCTGGCTTCGCGCGACGCATTCCATCCAACGGCAACTTTTTTCAAGGAGAAGTCTTCCTCATCACTCGGTGGCATCACCAAAACAGGCCGGCCCGCCTCGAGGACCACGCCGGCAACAAAACTTGTCTCATCATGCGTATGCGGCTTATCTGGCCCATCATGAGCCAGAATGATCAGTTCAGATTCACGGGCCTGACGTAGCAAGGCATTTGTTACCTGCACAGAAGGGAGCTTTTCCTCGCGCCATTCATATTTTACACCCGCCCGGCGCATACGGTCTTCAAAATCAGCTTTCACCTCATCGCGCTTGTTTTCATAGGCCCGCTTCATCGTATCATCGACAGGCACCGGGGCACCGGGGGCCATATAAACAATAAGGGCACTGCCCGGAACAGGGTAATATCCGATGATATGGCTGTCATAGGCTCTTGCCAGAAAGATAGCCGCCTCCATAGAGGACTTGTAATTATTCAGATTTGCAAGCGAGATAAGTATAGTTTTCATAATAAGACCTTTCGTTTAGCCTGAGAGAGGGTTCTGGTGATGCAGGTGGGGCAATCGCTCAGCTTGCCTGGCTGAAGAGCTGGGATATAAAATATGCGCCCAGGATCAGATAAATGACGCCTAAACCACGCATGATCCTTATATATTTCAGGAAGCCTCGGGCGATCCTGATCATAGCGTCCGGCCACCAGATCAGACAGGCCCCTTCAACGGCAACAATCCATCCGAAAAGCGTGATAAGTCCGCGCCCTGTCTCTTATACACATCTCCGAGCCCACGAGACGAACA
>JARFRJ010000018.1 GCA_029287305.1 Hyphomonas sp.
CTCCACTAGAGTTGGATCGTCGGCAGCGTCAGATGTGTATAAGAGACAGCTCCACAGTGGCCCAAGTGGTCAAAACGCTCGAAGAACGCGGTGCCCTTGACTATACTGTCATCGTTTCAGCGACAGCGTCAGAGCCTGCCCCTTTGCAATATTTGGCTCCCTTTACGGGCTGTACTATCGGGGAATGGTTCCGTGATAATGGCATGCATGCCCTGATCATCTATGATGATTTGTCAAAGCAGGCCGTGGCCTATCGGCAAATGTCCCTGCTTTTGCGTCGCCCGCCGGGCCGTGAAGCTTATCCCGGAGATGTCTTCTATTTGCACTCACGCCTCCTAGAGCGCGCCGCCAAATTGAATGAGGATCACGGCGCGGGCTCTTTGACCGCTTTGCCGATCATTGAAACCCAGGCCAATGATGTGTCGGCCTATATTCCAACCAATGTGATCTCGATCACGGATGGTCAGATTTTCCTTGAAACCGATCTTTTCTATCAAGGTATCCGCCCGGCGGTGAATGTCGGCCTGTCGGTTTCGCGGGTTGGCTCTTCTGCGCAAACCAAGGCCATGAAGAAAGTCGCGGGGTCCATGAAGGGCGAACTTGCGCAATATCGCGAAATGGCCGCCTTTGCCAAATTTGGCTCTGATCTTGATGCGGCGACGCAGAAATTGCTCAATCGCGGCGCGCGCCTGACCGAATTGCTGAAACAGCCGCAATTTTCACCCCTGCAAATGGAAGAGCAAGTGATCATCATCTATGCCGGGACACGCGGATATCTTGATACTGTCCCGACAGGAGATGTCACCCGCTATGAGAAAGACCTTCTGGTGCATTTGCGCAGTCAAAACAGCGAGCTTTTGGCGCAAATACGTAAAGAGAAGAATTTGAGCGGCGAGGTTGAAGATCAAATCAAAGCCGTTTTGGCTGATTTCACAGCGACCTTCGCATAACCCTCAGTTTTTAAAGACGGAGCTTCTGGCATGCCCAGCTTGAAGGAACTGAAAAACAGGATTGCGTCGGTCAAATCGACGCAAAAGATCACCAAAGCCAAGCAGATGGTGGCGGCGGCAAAACTGCGGCGGGCACAGGAAGCGGCTGAAGCTTCCCGGCCCTATGCCCAGCGCCTAGCCTCTGTTGTTGCGAATTTGACCCAGTCTATGGGCGAGGGCAGCAGCGGGCCAAAATTGCTGTCAGGCTCAGGTGATGACAAGGTTCACCTGCTGATCGTGATGACGGCGGAACGGGGCCTCTGCGGTGGATTTAACGCCAATACGGTGAAACTGGCCAAAAGCCATATCAGATCACTTGTCGCCGCAGATAAAACCGTAAAAATCATTACTATCGGCAAGAAAGGGCGCGAGCAGCTCGGCTATGATTACAGCCATCTGTTTGTGGATCATATAGATACCGCGCTTGCCCGAACCCCGACAGAGCAATCCAGCCTGTGCATGCAATTTGGTGCCGCGCTGAATACCCGCTTTGAAAAGGGGGAATTTGATATCTGCACGCTGATCTATTCGCAGTTTAAAAATGTCCTCTCACAAGTGCCAAGCCAGCAACAGCTCATCCCGGCCAAAGCCCCGGAAGGGACAGAAACCATCGATCTGAACGGCGCGATCTATCAATATGAGCCGTCTGAAGAAGATATTCTGACGACGCTTTTGCCGCGCTATCTCAATACTCAGATTTTTTCAGCTCTGCTCGAAAGCAGCGCTGGGGAACAGGCCGCCTCGATGACGGCGATGGATAATGCCACGCGCAATGCCGGCGATCTGATCTCGAAACTGACCCTCCAATATAACCGGGCACGTCAGGCCCAGATCACCAAAGAGCTGATTGAGATTATCTCCGGTGCTGAGGCGCTGTGATCATGAGGCGACAATTTTCAATCCGTAAACCCTATTTACATAGCGCCGTTCCGGCGCTCCAGCATGGGCACAAACAAGCCATGCAAAATCTACATATCTGCGCTGAAGGAGATAGATAAATGAGTGAACCGACACAATTTAAGGGACAGGTCAGCCAGGTTATTGGCGCCGTCGTTGATGTTAAATTTGATGGCGCATTGCCAGATATTCTGAACGCTCTGGAAACGGACAATAAAGGCAATCGCCTAGTCTTGGAAGTGGCGCAGCATCTGGGCGAAAGCACGGTGCGCACCATTGCTATGGACTCCACCGAAGGTCTGGTCCGTGGGCAAGGCGTAAGCGATACCGGACGTCCGATCACCGTGCCTGTCGGGCCGGAAACGCTTGGCCGGATCATGAATGTAATCGGTGAGCCGATTGATGAACGCGGCCCGGTTGAGACGGCAAAAAAAATGCCCATTCACGCGCCCGCCCCGGCCTTTGTCGATCAGTCAACTGAATCAGAAATTCTTATCACCGGGATTAAGGTGATTGATCTTCTGTGTCCCTATGCCAAGGGCGGTAAGGTTGGCCTGTTTGGCGGTGCCGGTGTCGGTAAGACGGTTTTGATCCAAGAATTGATCAATAATATCGCGAAACTTTTCGGCGGTTATTCTGTGTTTGCTGGCGTCGGCGAGCGCACGCGTGAGGGCAATGATCTCTATTATGAAATGATCGATTCCAAAGTGATTGATCTAGATGGCGACAGCCGTGTGACGCTGGTTTATGGCCAGATGAACGAGCCTCCAGGCGCGCGGGCACGGGTTGCATTGACCGGTCTGGCACAGGCGGAATATTTCCGTGATGAAGAAGGCAAGGATGTGCTTTTCTTTGTTGATAATATTTTCCGCTTTACACAAGCGGGCGCAGAAGTGTCTGCTCTGTTGGGGCGTATCCCTTCTGCGGTGGGCTATCAGCCGACACTGGCGACCGATATGGGCGGCCTGCAGGAGCGCATTACCTCTACCAATAAAGGCTCGATCACTTCGGTACAGGCCGTCTATGTACCAGCCGATGACTTGACTGACCCCGCCCCGGCCACCTCTTTTGCCCACCTAGATGCGACCACGGTTCTGAACCGGGCCATTTCTGAAAAAGGCATTTACCCGGCTGTGGACCCGCTCGATTCCACCTCGCGCATTCTCGATCCGCTGATCGTTGGCGACGAGCATTATGGGGTTGCCCGTGGTGTTCAGGAAATCCTTCAGAAGTATAAGGAATTGCAAGATATTATCGCCATTCTCGGCATGGATGAACTGTCTGAGGAAGACAAGCTCGTCGTCGCCCGCGCCCGAAAAGTGGAACGCTTCTTGTCCCAGCCTTTCGATGTCGCCGAAGTGTTTACCGGCAGCCCCGGCGAGCAGGTTAAGCTGGAAGACACAATCAAGGGCTTTAAAGGCCTGATTGAGGGCGACTATGATCATTTGCCCGAACAGGCTTTCTATATGGTCGGCAATATGGATGCGGCGATGAAGAAGGCAGAGAAAATGCTTGCGGATGCGGCTTAGCTAGCTAGGGGGGCGACCCTTTGGCGTAACCGCCGCAATGATGCGGACCGCATAAATCAGGAGCGTAATAGATCATGGCAGACAGACTTCTCTTTTCTTTGGTCTCACCCGCGCGTGAGCTTTATCATGGCGAGGTGGAACATGTTGTTGCGCCAGGCACTGACGGTGAATTTGGCGTCCTGCCACATCATGCGCCGTTCATGTCGACCTTGAAAAACGGTCTTGTGAAAGTTCTGGAAGGCAATACGGTTAATATGCGGGTTTTTGTGCGCGGTGGTTTTGCCGATGTCACACCGGACGGGCTCACCATACTCGCTGAAGAGGCACATAACCTCGCCGATGTCACGCCTGAGGATTTAAGTAAAGAGATAGAGACCGTCCGCTACAGTCTTGAAAAAGAGCCGGACAATCCGGCCTTTTCCGAGCGCCTCACCTATCTGGACGCGATGCAAAAAGCGCTG
>JARFRJ010000053.1 GCA_029287305.1 Hyphomonas sp.
GAATTAGAAGACATTATCATCCGCTAATTCATATTACTTTTTTGCAATATTTAAATATTACAGAAAATTTATGTGCAGTTTATATGAATCGGCGGGCTCCAACACACATAGCGAGACCATCATCTGTTCCGCTTTAGAAGGGGTGTTGAAAGCTTCACGCCAAAAGGTGCGCATAGCGCTTGTCAGCGCGGTCATTCGCTCGAGAGGCTGCGTCACTAAGCTTTGCGCAGTGTCGACCAATAGCCATTGCGCGGATCGTTGCGCTGGCCGTTCCGCTGGCCGCATTGGATATCCAAGCTCGCCCTTTGAAGGGTCAACAGCCAGTTTAACTGAAAATTTTTAAACTGAAAGCGCTCAATAATAAGGATTTAAAGCGTCCAGATAGTTTCAAAAGAATCGTAAATTCATTAAGAGGGTCAGCGCGGGTAAATTTATCGCGCAGACTTGATCAGACTTGCGCCTGCATACACCGCCTGTGCGCCCAATTCTTCTTCAATACGCAGCAATTGATTATATTTTGCAATCCGGTCAGAACGGGACAGAGAGCCTGTCTTGATTTGGCCGCAGCCTGTCGCAACCGCCAGATCGGCAATCGTGGTATCCTCAGTCTCACCAGAGCGATGCGACATGACAGAAGAATAGCTGTGGCGTGTGGCAAGACGCATACAATCAAGTGTTTCTGTCAAAGTGCCAATCTGATTAACCTTGACGAGGATAGAATTGGCCGCGCCGTGCGCCAGCCCCATATCCAGCCGTTTTGGATTGGTAACAAACAGATCATCGCCGACAAGCTGGCAAGTTTTTCCGAGGCGCTCGGTTAATGTAACCCAGCCTTGCCAGTCATCTTCGGCCATCCCATCTTCGATAGAGACAATAGGATAACGTGCCACCAGATCAGCCAGATAATCACTCATCCCGCCTGCATCCAGCGTCTTGCTTTCGCCGGCGAGCACATATTTCCCATCCTTGTAAAATTCGGTTGCCGCCGCATCCAGGGCCAGCACGACATCTTCGCCGGGCGCATATCCGGCGGCCTCAATCGCTTTCAGTATATAGCCAAGCGCTTCATCGGTTGAACTGAGCCCCGGCGCAAAGCCGCCCTCATCGCCGACATTTGTGCCATGCCCGGCCTCAGAAAGGCCTTTTTTCAGCGCGTGGAAAATTTCCGCGCCAATGCGAAGGCCTTCAGAAAAGCTGTCTGCTTTGACCGGCATAATCATAAATTCCTGAATATCAATTGGATTATCGGCATGTGCGCCGCCATTGATGATGTTCATCATCGGGCAGGGCAGTATATGGGCACTGACACCGCCAATATATTGATAGAGCGGCAAAGCGCTGACTTCAGCGGCGGCTTTTGCGGTGGCCAGAGAGACCCCCAATAGGGCATTTGCGCCCAATCTGGATTTATTCTCGGTACCATCCAGCTCGATCATAATTTGATCAATCAAGCGCTGCTCTGTCGCATCCAGACCGATCAATTCCTCACAAATCTCACCATTGACCGCCTCGACAGCCTTGAGCACGCCCTTGCCCTGATAGCGTGCTTCCCCATCGCGCAATTCATGCGCTTCATGCGCCCCTGTTGAGGCTCCAGACGGCACAGCCGCGCGGCCTACAGCGCCATCTGACAGGGTAACTTCTGCTTCAATGCTTGGATTGCCCCGGCTATCGAGAATTTCCCGCGCAAAAATATCAATAATTTCACTCATTTGAAAAAAGGCTCCGTAAAAAATCTGGCATAAAAGAAAAAGCGCCCATCCGTGACAGGCGCTTCTTGTAAATTATATAAATAGAGAGGTCTCAGTCTGGCGAAAAACATGTGTCAGGACCATTTGAGAAAGGAAGATGGCGCTAAAAATCATCCTTGGGTTCAAGCACCTGTTTGCCACGATACATTCCGCTTTTCAGGTCGATATGGTGGGGACGGCGCAGCTCACCGCTGTCAGCATCTTCAATATATGTATTATCTGCCAGACGGTCATGCGCGCGGCGCTGTCCGCGGCGGGATTTGGATATTTTACTCTTAGGGACGGCCATGTTCGTTTTTCCGCAAAGTTAGTGTCTATCGCATATGTGCTAAAGCAGGCTCCATACCCATAAGTACAGGAATTGGCAAGAGATCAAACCAATCGGGAGTAAATTTTTGCTGCTTCAATAAAGCTTGAGAAGAGGGGATGTGGTTCAAAGGGGCGTGATTTAAGTTCGGGATGATATTGCACGCCGATAAACCAGGGATGGTCGGTCAATTCAAAAACCTCTGGCAATCGCCCATCCGGGGACATGCCGGAGAAGACAACGCCTTTCGCTTCAAGCGCCTCAATATAGGCGGCATTGACTTCATAGCGATGGCGATGACGTTCGGAAATTTGTGCTTGCCCATATATTTTTGCAGCAAGGCTGCCTTCTCGCAGAATGGCGGGATAAGCCCCCAGCCGCATCGTGCCGCCTTTATCTGCCTTGGCCGTGCGCACAACTTTTTCATTCCCGCGCGTCCACTCTTCCATAAGCCCGACGACGGTTTCCCCGGTATTACCAAATTCACTGGTGGAGGCTTTGGACAATCCGGCAAGCGAGCGGGCCGCTTCAATAACAGACAATTGCATGCCATAGCAAATACCAAAACAGGGCACATTCCGGTTGCGCGCAAATTCAGCGGCCCGCATTTTTCCATGGGCACCGCGTTCGCCGAACCCACCGGGCAAAATAATACCGTCTACCCCTTCGAGAATTTCCAAGGGCCGGGCCATATCATCAAACTGTTCTGAATCAATCAGGCGCACCTCAACTTTCACCCGATTGGCAAGACCGCCATGATCAAGCGCTTCCATGACAGATTTATAGGCATCGGGCACATCTGTATATTTACCGACAAGACCAATGCAGACCTGCCCATCAGGATTATGTATCCGCTCTGAAATGCTGAGCCAGCGGGTCAAATCCGGCGGCGGTGCTCCTGTCAGGCCAAAATGGGCAAGAACTTCCCGGTCCAGACCTTCTTCATGATAGGCGGCCGGGACATCATAAATATGGCCCAAATCCCGCGCTTCGATAACACTTGCTGGGCGGACATTACAGAAACTGGCAATCTTGCGCTTTTCTGTCTCCGGTATTGGGCGATCACATCGGCAAAGCAGGACATCCGGCTGAATGCCGATTGAGCGTAATTCCTTCACCGAATGCTGGGTTGGTTTGGTTTTCATCTCCCCGGCACTGGCGATATAGGGCAACAGGGTCAAATGCATAAAGACGGCGCGCTCTGGGCCCAATTCCTGGCCTAATTGCCGGATTGCCTCAAAAAACGGCAAGGCTTCAATATCGCCGACCGTTCCGCCAATCTCGCACAGGACAAAATCAACCCCGTCGCCCGGATCGGACAGGACAAAATCCTTGATCGCATCTGTGACATGGGGAATGACCTGAATGGTCGCGCCAAGATAATCGCCGCGCCGTTCCTTTTCCAGAATGGAGCGATAAATTTGTCCGGTTGTGATATTATCAGATTTACGCGCGGAAACGCCCGTAAAACGCTCATAATGGCCCAAATCCAGATCGGTTTCTGCCCCGTCATCGGTCACATATACTTCACCATGCTGGCGAGGCGACATCGTGCCGGGGTCAACATTCAGATAAGGGTCGAGCTTGCGCAAGCGCACGCCATGCCCACGCAATTGCAATAAAGAGCCGAGCGCAGCTGAAGCAATCCCTTTTCCAAGAGAAGAAACCACGCCGCCCGTAATGAAGATATAGCGGATCATGGATCACCAAAATGGATTGATTCGAGAAAGACGAAAGCTTTTTTTATATCAAAATGTTTAATTGGGTGGATTATCCACAGTTTCTTCTGATGTATCGGGCAGAGGGGGCGCAATTTGATCAGGGTCCAGCGTGCTCGGCGGGGCAATGACATCATCAGAA
>JARFRJ010000067.1 GCA_029287305.1 Hyphomonas sp.
GGGTGTAGGGTAAAAGATCAAGACGGATCAATTATCAGTATAGAATTCTCTCAATTTCAGGGATCAGATTTTTTCTCTGTCAAATCAAGCGAGAAAAGAAATATTGAATATTTGAAAGATCTAATTAGAAGCGGAGGTGTCGGAAAATTTGTATGTGTAGATAATCAATATGGCAGTGCAAAATATGTTTTCTCATTTAATTTTAAATACTTTAATAATATAGTTAGACAGTTTAATGAGGGATCATAAGCAATTCATGCAACCAAACCCCAATACTTTCAAACACCATAAAATAGTGGAGAATTACAAGCGATTTAAACTTAGTCCGTGACCGTGGAGTAGGCCTTGGGCTTTACCTTTTATGTAAATTATTATGAATGCGGTTGGCCTCTGGTTTAATCGCTCGCTACATCGCGCTGCTCGCTTGCGCTGCTCGCTTGCGCTGCTCAAACGGTCCATTTTAGTTCGGACACGCTCTAGGCGGCGTAATAGGGCTCAAACTTGCATAGCTTTGCCAAGGATATGAAAGCTTAAATAGTCTCCGATAAAAAAGAGAGCATTTGGAATATGCCTATTCCATAACGCGCAAGCGGCGCGGCTCTGTTACTGCACCCTCTTTACAGCTATAGCGCAAATAGAATAAGGAATTAATATCCTTATCCAAAGTGTCGCCCATGCTTATATCTATGCATGGCTAAAATATATTAATTAATTCTGGAGCCCGCACAAGATGACTGCCTTGCCTCTTTCCAAACATATATTGATCGCGGGATTTGCTGGCCTTATCCTGCTTGTGCCCGCCTGTTCCAAGGGGGCAGATACAGATGAGCCAGTCATTATAGAGATGAGCGAATTGATTGAAAAAGATGCGGTCACCTATACACTTGCCTCTGATACTGCTTTTACGGGCAAGGCGGTCGAAACATATGAAAATGGGGCGCTAAAATCAGAGAGCTTTTATGAAGAGGGTCGGCGCAATGGTCTGCGCCGGGATTATCATGAAAATGGCGCGCTCAGCTTCACGGTGACCTATATAAAGGGCAATTATGATGGCCAATTGGAAACCTATTATGAGAATGGCCAGTTAAATGGACGGGAAACCTATGCCAATGGGGTCCTTTTAACCGTTGAAACCTATTATAAAAATGGCCAGCTCAAGGAAAAAGGCCAATATAATGAAGCTGGTGAAACCGGTGAATGGGAATATCATTTTGAAAATGATACAGGCAAAATGGTTTTGATATATAGGGATGGCGTTCTGGAATCCGCCACATGTTATGATGCCTCCGGCCAGGTCGATAATTCCCTGCCCGATTGCAGCGCCTATTAAAGCGCTGGCAGGTCAGGCGCGCTTGCCCCTTACCCCTCGGCCAGAATGGCGGGCTTTTTATAGTAGACTTTCAAGCCCATGGCCGTGGACATGCTGTCAGATTGCGTGTTTAGCGCGGTGCGCAAACGGTCAAGAATAAGCGTGTCTATGGTGATAATAATGCCCGTTACATAGGCTGCATAGCTGGCTGAAACCCCTTGCGAGGTGAGAATTTCCTGTAAAAGAACAACCGAAGCTGACGGCACACCCGCCGCAGAGACCGAATAGATCAGGGATTGTAGCGCAACAACGATCCGGTCAATAAGGCTGACATCAAGGCCGTAACTGCTCATCGCATAAAGTGACAGAAGCGTTAGGCCCATAAGCGTGCCGACCATATTGATGGTCGCGCCAATGGTGAAGAAAGGCGTACTCTCATCGCCGCTCGCCCCAAGCTGGTCACAGGCCAGTTTCGTTGCTGGCAATGTCGCGATTGAGCTTGACGTCGACATAGCAACCACAGCCTGCGGGAAGACAGCCCGAAAGACAAAGGCCAGATTTTTCCTCAGCACAAGAGCGGTTACACCCAGCATAATGATCCAGACGGTGGTGAAAGTTGTCAGATAAATGCCAACAAAGGGGATCAGGCCTTTAAGGCTGGCCGCACCGCCAGGCGCGTTCAAAGCTAAAGTGATAGACCCAAAAACTGCCAGAGGAATGGAAAATTGCAGGAATTGGCGAAATCCCCGCATGAACAAATCGCTGATCGCATCGGCTTTTTCGCCAAGGCCCAAGCGTCGCAAGGCACCGCCAAAAAGTACGCCGGCATAGATGGAAAACATCAGCTCTGAAGTCAGAACACCATAGAGTTTTACCGCATATGGAATTTGTTTGATCTCAATATCCGTGACCCCACCCAGCGTGGCCGGGTCTGCCAGCACATTGATATTTGAAAACAGGGAAAATCCGGTGATCGCAATAATCCCGCCAATGATTGAAAAGCTCAGAAAGAAGATAAATACGCGGACAAATTTGGCCCCCAGCCCGCCATGCGAGATCGCCAGTGAGGAGCCGATAGACATAATGATCAGGGCGTACATGAGCGGTTTGAGCGGCGCAAACAGCGCGTCTTTCGCCAGTGCCCCAACGGATTTGCCTAAGTTTATAGCCCCAATATGGATCGGCTCTGCCAGAAAGCTGGCCCCGATTGCATAAAGCGATACAGCCAGCGCAGCGGCGAGAATAACAAGAAGGAGAAGCGGAATGCGGTGATATTTTTCTATCATGCTGATCTTTCACAGGGCCGGTTATGCTGGCCTCACTTATATAGGAGCCATTGAAATATTTATCTGGCCTAGACGATTTCCGGTTCGGATGGAAGTATTTTCAATCACTTCCATTGATTACCGGAAATCAGGCAGGCCAGACAGACATATTTGCGCCCGCCCTAAAGGATATTTTGGAGGGCAAGAGGGGGCTCATCTGGTCTTTCAGCGAACTATAAATGCAGAACCTTTGCATATCGCACATGTTCCATAGCATTCAACACTTCTATCATCTCAGGGGATGGCTCGCTATCTATCCCAACCAGGGCGATGGCCTCGCCCCCTTCGGCCTGACGCCCCAAATGGAAGGTCGCAATATTAATCCCAGCCTCACCCAGCATGACCCCGAGCGCCCCGATAAAGCCCGGCGCATCAAGATTGTTTACATAGAGTTTAATCGGTGAGAAATCGGCTTCCAACGCCATGTCCTTCACTTCGACAATGCGCGGGCGCTGCGCAGAAACGGTTCCAGCGAGTGTCCGCCAGCTTCGTGTTGAGGCGGCGGCATCCGGCTTGGCGCGAACCTTCAAACGGATCAGACTGTCATAAGTCGGGCTCTCCTCGGTCTTGGTTTCGGTCAGTATAACGCCCATATCATTTAGGATAGAGGGTGCAGAGACCATATTGACATCGCCATGTGAGGATCGCAGTAAACCGGCCATCGCTGCGGCGGTCACTGGCTTGCGGTTCACCTCTGACAATTCCCCTTCATATTCGATAATCACTTCAGAAAAGCCGCGCTCGCATATTTGCCCGGCAAACATGCCGAGCTTTTCGGCGAGGTCAATATAGGGTTTCAGACGCGGGGCTTCTTCAGCGGTTACAGAGGGCATATTCAGCGCATTGGTGACCGCCCCGCTCAAGAGGTAATCACTCATCTGTTCGGCAACTTGCAGGGCGACATTATCCTGCGCTTCCTTGGTCGCGGCGCCCAGATGCGGGGTCGCGATAAAGTTTGGGGTGCCAAAAAGCGGATTATCTTTGGCCGGTTCTTCGGCAAAAACATCCAAAGCCGCCGCGCCGATATGGCCGCTGTCTAATCCCGCTTTGAGCGCGGTTTCATCGATCAGCCCGCCGCGCGCGCAATTGACAATAATGACCCCTGGCTTGGTTGCCGTCAGAGCTTCTGCATTGAGAATATTCTTTGTACTGTCTGTTAGCGGTGTATGCAGGGAGATCACATCCGCGCGCGCCAGCAATGTCTCAAAATCAACCTTGTCCACACCCATCTCGATGGATCGATCTTTTGTCAAATAGGGGTCATAGGCGGCGACCTTCATACCGAGCCCCTTTGCTCGTTCGGCCACGCGTGAGCCAATATTGCCGCAGCCGATAAGGCCAAGCGTCTTATAGGAAAGCTCCGTGCCCATAAAGGCTTTTTTAGGCCAGTCCCCAGCTTGCGTACCCGCATTGGCCGCTGGGATTTGCCGAGCCGCCGCAAACATCATCGCAATCGCATGTTCAGCCGTCGTGATCGCATTGCCAAAAGGTGTATTCATCACCACAATGCCTTTGGCAGTCGCTGCTTTGATATCAATATTATCGACCCCGATCCCGGCCCGGCCAATGACTTTCAGATGTGTCGCCGCCGCGATCACATTGGCATTGGGCTTGCAAGCGGAGCGCACAACAAGCCCGTCAAATTCCGGAATAATGTCGATAAGCTCTGCCTCAGACAGGCCTGTTTTAATGACAGTCTCAAGACCGCGCTCTTTAAAAATATCAACAGCGGCCGGGGCCAAGCTGTCACCAATAAGAATTTTAGGCATACTATGTCCTTTTTAGCTCCAGACAGGTTTTCTGGAATGAAATTTACAAAATTTGTGATCAGAGCGACGCACACTTAGGAAGTGGCGGCGAGCTCTTTAACGGTTTCAGAAAAAGCCCAATCCAGCCAAGCGGTCAGCGCTTTCACATCCTCAGGCTCAACCGTGGCCCCGCACCAGATGCGAAGTCCCGGCGGTGCTTTGGCATAACCGGCCGCATCATAGGCTACGCCTTCAGCGTCCAGAAGGCCCATCATTTTCTTGATAAAACCTCTTTGATCAGCTTCGGCCAGCGCAGTGATACGCGGATCTGTAATCTTGAAGGTGACCCCCGTATTGGATCGCGTTTCCGGATCCGCGCAGAGAAACGCGATCCAATCGGTTTTCGCAACCCAATCGGTCAAATAGCCAAGACTTCTATCCGAACGCGCTTTTAAGGCCTTTGGCCCGCCCAAAGTCTCACACCAATCAAGCGCGGCCAGATAATCTTCCACACATAACATGCTCGGCGTATTGATTGTTGAGCCTTCAAAGAGCGCTTCATTCAGCTTGCCCTTTTTGGTCATGCGAAAGATTTTCGGCAAAGCCCGGTCCGGCGTATAGCTTTCTAGGCGGCGCACCGCATTCGGGCTCAGGATCAACATGCCATGGGCCGCCTCCCCACCCAGAACTTTTTGCCATGAATAGGTGACAACATCGAGTTTGTCCCAATCCATCTCCTGTGCAAACACCGCTGAGGTGGCATCGCATATAACAATCCGATCCGGATTGGGCGTGATCCAGTCAGCATCGGGCACACGCACACCCGATGTGGTGCCATTCCAGGTAAAGAGAATATCTGCGTCATCCCGCGCGGCGCTGAAATCGGGCAAAGCGCCATAATCGGCACCATATATGCGCGCCTCGACATCTTTCAATTGCTCCAGCGCATCGGTGACCCAATCCTGGCCAAAACTCTCCCAAGCAAAAATGTCAACGGGACGTGCGCCGAGCATTGACCACATGCACATTTCCACCGCGCCTGTGTCTGAGGCGGGCACAATAGCCACACGATAATCTGCAGGCAGAGCAAGTATCGCTTTGGTGCGCTCTATCGCCGCTTTCAGTTTTTGCTTTGACAGACCAGAACGATGCGAACGTCCAAGCGCTGCATTTTGAAGCTGATTGAGAGAAAATCCGGGACGTTTAGCGGTCGGTCCGGAAGAAAAATTTGGGCACGTCGGGCGTACCTCGGGCGTATTTGCCGAATATGTCATCTGTTTTACTCCTATCCTCACAGATAGGCTGGGCACCGTTGGGGGTGCCTGGCCCGTCGCCCTCATGACAGTTTCACGCTTAGAATGCAAATGAATAAATTCTATGGCACGATCTGCATTGTGTAATAGATCGGAGGAAAGCCCGTATCAGGCTTTACTGGCCTTTAAAAATGGCGGCCCGTTTTTCCAGTACGGCCCGTACACCTTCCATATGATCTTCACTATGATGCATCATCGACTGCGCCGCAGAGGACATTTCCATAATCGCCTCATAACTGGCATTTTGACCTTGGCGCAGAAGGCTTTTCGCCACTTTTAGGGATTGTGGTGGCTGGGCGGCGATCTCCTCTGCGAGGGTCATTGCATCTGCCATTAAATTTTCCGGCGCGACCACGCGTGAGACGAGCCCCCAATCAAGCGCATTTTCGGCATCAATAATCCGGCCTGTAAAGAGGAGCTCTGACGCGCGGGACATACCGATAATGCGCGGCAAAAGCCAGGCTCCACCATCCCCGGGGATAAGGCCGAGTTTCAGGAAGGTCACGCCAAAGCGTGCCTTTGCTGACGCGATGCGAATATCGGCCATACAAGCGACATCACAGCCGAGCCCTATGGCGGGCCCGTTTACCGCGGCAATCAGAGGCATTTGCAGATAATAAAGGCTTTTGACAATTTGATGAATATTGGTGCGATAGCCTTCGCGCACCTGATAGGGGCTGCCGGCAAAAGCCCCGGATCGATCCCGCATGGCCTTGACGTCGCCGCCTGCGGAAAAGGCCCGCCCGTCCCCGGTCAAAATGGCAACGCGGATA
>JARFRJ010000133.1 GCA_029287305.1 Hyphomonas sp.
AGTTCAGAGAGCTTTCTGTTTGGGGGGATACTATATGCACCCGCCCCGATTGCGGGTCTGTCCAAAGCCTTTAGCGGCAAAGCGTAAGCGGGGGGACGGGCCACAGCGTGGCTTGCGCACCGACAAGCTTGGACGACAAGCTTGGTCGGGCAGCCTAGGCAATCAGCAGGAGATAGGACGAAACAGATAGCGCCCGATCAAATCTGTTTGCAAGGGTGATCCTTGATCGGCATCCTTAATCTGCCCAGAACGCGCTTTGCTGGGCTTGCCTGTAAGATATAAAGAAACGGGCATGGCTGATGAAAGCGCCGAGCGCGCCTATAGATAGTCATAATCGTCCCTTTTATACTCATAAAAGAAAGGGCCGCCGAAGCGACCCTTTGCAGGACTGTCAACTTGCAAGACTATCAAAACATGAGGGCGCATAAGGCCCCTTCAGGGCCTTTAGCTAAGAACCTTTAAAATGTCACGCTAACCCCGCCGCCAAAAGTACGCGGCTGACCATAGATGCGCGTCGTGCCGATAACATCAGACAAGACATCAAGACCATCAATCGTATATTCATCATCGGTCAAGTTTTGACCATAGGCGAAAATACTTATCTGGCGAGTATCTATGCTGCCAAGCGTATAGGCGATGCGCGCATCCAGAAGATTTGAGGCCGTCCGTGGCACACCAATAATCGTTGTTGCATCCTTATGATTAAACCCAAGATGCGCGTGCAGCTCACCAGACCCAAAGGGACGCAAATAATCCAGATTAACCGAATAGGAATTTTTGGGCGCATTATCGACACCGCCCGCTAAAGTGCCTGTGAACGGGTTGATAAATTCATCCGCTTCAGCATCCAGATAGGCATAGGAAAAGCTCGCTGTCAGATAATCCCCCACCACATATTGGCCGTCCACTTCAAACCCGATAAAGTCCGCATCATTATTCTCAATAAAGCGCGCAATCGGGATCAGCGGATTGGTATAGGTAAATTGCTGGCCCTCAATGAAGCTGGCAAACACATTCGCATTGATCCGCAAACGATTATTATACCAGTCTGATTTAAAACCGATCTCGCCTGAGCGAATTCTTTCCTCATCAAAGACGAAATCATCCAGATTGACCGAGGCCTGATTAAACCCGCCAGAGCGAAACGCCTGACTATAGCTGGCATAGAGGAATAAATCCTCATTGGGAGAATATTCCAGCACAAGTTTTGGATCAATACTGTCAAAGGTTTCGTCGCCGGTCAGAGGTTCAATCGGATTTCCCTGTAAATCAATCGTATCATTGAAGAAGGGGCTATAGCCTTGCTGGAAAGCTTTTTTCTGATCGCGCGAATACCGCAGTCCACCGGTTACGGTCAGCTTGTCGGTAATCGCAATACTCAATTCGCCATAAGCGGCAAAGGCCTGCGTATCAAGCTCGAGACGCGCGCCCGGGGAACGGGCCGCCTTATAGATGGCCCCGGCGGTCTCACCCAGCCCGGTCAGTTGCGCCTGTAAGGCAGCCAATTGTGCCTGTAAGGCGACAAGTTGCGCATTAAGCCCGGGAAGGGCTGCAGGCGGCGTCGCGGGATTGGTAAGGGCACCGGCAATCGCTTCCAATTGCAGACCCGTTCCGATCAAGCCATTGGCTGGATCGCCCGGTGGGCCGGCCAGAACGCCCTGTATCGGCTCCAATAGCGCAAGACTTGGCAAAAGCTGCGCAAAACCCAATCCATCGCCGGGGCGATCTAGGAATTGCCCGGCGGCGGTGTCTTCGTCAAAATAGAACAGGCCCGCTGTATAGGTAAACCGATCTGAAAAAGAACCCGTTTGGGTAAGCTCCAGAGAGAATTGCTTATGATTGTCAAGCGTCGGAATGCCTTGCGCAGCGCCGGTTCCGAAACTTGTAAAGGGGCCGTTAAACACAGGCGGCGCAGCCGGCGTATTGAAGGGTAGAGCAAAATTATCCCGTACATCCACGCCGATCGCGGCAAACAGGCCCGGCGCGATCGTCCCAAGCAGGTCCAAAGAGGACGGATTGGTCACAATATCTGCCGGGGCGGTTGGGTCAACTGTGCCAGCGGCGAGGGCACCGCCAAGAACAAACGGGTTCATCTCAGGGAAGAAGGCTGTATACGCATCCACATCAGCCCGGCGATGCGCGGCGGTAAATTTCAGACTATGATCGGCATCCCAGTCCCAATCTGCTGATAAACGATGCCCGATAATATCGCTGCGGGTCTCTTCGACCGGCTGCGCAGAGACCGCTTCGCGCTGAAAGCCTTGCGTGACAGGCACAAGCTCAAAACCAGTTCCGACAGTCGGGGCTTGAAAAAACCCAAATCCGCCATCCTGATTGGGTACGAGTTGTGAAAAATAAGGCTCATTCAATGATGTCGACCCATCCAGGCCATATTCCAGACGAAGCTCAGGGGTCAGCTCCCAAGCAAAATCGAGCGCATAGCCAGTGCGCTCAACGCCGCCAAAATCGGCCCCGCGACCCTGCTGTAAGACACCCGCCAAAGGATTTCCCGAAAGCGCGACCAGGTCAATCGAGGTCGGCACATTCTCAACATAGCCATCGCGGTTAAACAAAAGACCGGACAGTTTCACCGCAGCGCTGTCACCTAAGGGAATATTGACCGCCCCTTTCGCGCCAAATGTATTGAAATTACCCGCCTCTAAAGTGGCAGTGCCGGAAAACCCAGCCCCTATTTCGGCCCCTTTAGTGATAATATTGATCGCCCCGGCCACCGCATTGCGCCCGTAAAGCGTGCCTTGGGGACCTTTCAGAACCTCGATCCGCTCCAAATCCGGCGTATCAAAGGCGAGGCCCGGCGTCTTACCGACATAGACCCCATTCACATAAAGCCCGACCGTTGCATCCAAGCCAATCTGTGGATCATCCTGACCGATCCCACGGATCGATAGGCGCAGACCGGAACTGTCCGCCGGATTTGGCGACGCGATGAGACCGGGGGTAAAGTTTGAGAGATCATCAAACCCGTCAATCCTTAACGTCTCAAGCGTTTCAGCGTTCAGGGCCTGAATAGCAATCGGCACATCTTGCAAATCCTGCGCCCGCTTTTGCGCGGTCACTTCGATTGTCTCTAAAACACGGTCAGTGTCGACCCGTTCGCGAATACGCTCCTGAGCGTCGGCCTGACTGGTCGCAATAACGCCTATTGTCATGAGGGTTGTGGCTAAGAGCATGGATTTCAAGGAATAGGATTGGGGCACTGTCAGTCTCCATATTTGCGTTTTTTTGAGCGATAATTTCAATTCCTGACACCCCTAAACCAAGACTTTCCAATTTGCAAGAAAAGCGTAAAGGTTACGACAAGTTAATCTTGTCGGCTGCTATTATATTTGAATGAATAGGGATTTTTAAATCAACTTTATAATTGTTTGAGCGGGTCTCGGAAAAATGGACCGCTTTTGCAGGCTAAAAGAACCGCATGTCTATAAGCCAATTCAGCGCTGACAGATCGAACAGTAAAAGCTGGAGCGTCCAGATTGCGTCAAGCGTTTGATCGGCGTTTGACAGACCTTGCAAGGGGCCCCTTCCCGGCCATAAACGTCAAAGCGATGCTGAAAATAACCCAGCTCCCCACTGGTGCTTGAAAAGTCTGAAATGGACGAGCCGCCCGCCTCAATCGCCTCAGAGATGACGCTGTTAATCGCCGGGACGAGGCGTTTAGCCCGCTCGCCCGGCACATTCAAAGCGAGGCGTTTGGGGGATATTCCGGCCCGATAGAGGGCTTCGCAGACATAGATATTACCGAGCCCGGCAATCACGGCCTGATCCAGAAGGGCGGTTTTAATCGGTGTTTTTCGCATTTTCAGCGCGCTATCAAGATAATCTGAATGGAAATGATTGCTGAGCGGTTCGGGGCCTAAATCTTTCAATCGGGGATAGGCTGCCAATGTGGCATGCGGCCAAATCTCCATAAAGCCAAAGCGGCGCGGATCATTATAAATAACGGTGATATCATCTTCGAGATGAAACACGACATGATCATGCTTATTGGCTGTAGCGGTTTGATGATAGAAATCACCCGGCTTTTCATCCTGAATGATAAACCGACCCGACATGCCCAAATGCATGATCAAAATCTCGCCTGAGGAGAGGGACAGGGTCAGGAATTTGGCGCGCCGCCCCAAATGTTCAACTTTTTGACCGGTCAGGCGGTCGGCAAAATTCTCCGGGAACGGAAACCGCAAATTTGGACGGTTTTGTCTCACATGGCGAAACCGTCGCCCAAGCATTTTTGGCGCAAGGCCGCGGCGGACCGTTTCAACTTCCGGCAATTCCGGCATTTTATCCCCTCACCCTTCACGCTAGCTAGAGCGCGCCCGAGCTAAAATAGACCGTCAAGCGGCCCCGAACATATCTATCGCCTCATCAATAAGGAGCGAAACCTCATCGTCTATCATGACAAGCTTTCCGCGCGCAATTAGCCGATCAGAGACATAAAGATCAACCGCGTCCTCTATCGTGCGATCAAGTTCCAGAATAGCCCCGGCAGAGAGGGTCAAAAATGCCTTTAAGGGCATATGTACATGACCGAGCACAATATCCACGTGAACCGGACCATTGGCGACAATATCCTCAGATGTAATCGGCTCGGCCATAAATGCCCTATCTATTCTGCCTGCATATCGTCTTAACGCTCATATGAACCTCATACTGGCCGCAATTCAGAGCCTTTTCAAGTCACTCAAGGTCATTTGAGCCGCGCATCAGAATATCCCCAATCCCCTACACGCATATTTTAGCTCGCACATGCTCTAGCGACGATATTGTTGCAGACGTGTTGAGCGCAAGCCCTTGGACCCGTGAGTTTCATATAGTCGCTGCCAGCCGCGAAACTCTTCTTCAGATAAGGCATAGCGCTCACACGCTTCTTCCAGAGTGAGCAGACCGCCGCTAACCGCCGCCACGATTTCAACCTTCCGACGCGTCACCCAACGTATCAGGCCGGGAAGCGGCAAGTCCTCAAGGGTGAGGGGCTGGCCATCTGGACCGGTTATGCTTTTTATCTGGGTTTCTTTTATTGTCATAATACATGCCTTACGAATAAACTTCTATAGGCATGACGTTACGATGTTCGGTTTAAGGCCCCCCTTAAGGGCGTTGTTTAGTTTCGATAAAAATTACTCGTCACTTATGCAAAGCTGTTTGCACTTTATTAGAGAAGGTTAAATTTTCAATAATCTGCACCTGAAACTCTGACAGACCTTGCCGGAACGCTTAAACGGCGTCCAAAAGCTCTGCATAAGCGCTGGCTGTGGTTTTAATGAAGCCGCCGCCCAATATCTGGCTTGGGCACGCAGCATCATAAAGGACGCAGGCCTGACCAGGCGAGACCCCCGCTTGCGCCGTCTTGAACTGGACGGTCGGCTGACCTGCCGGCCAGGAAAATGTCGCCGCAACAGGCTCCGTCGTGGAGCGTATCCGCGCTAAGACATTGATTGGGTCTCTCGCCAACGCTTCTGGGTCCAATATTGTCAGCCAGTTAAATTCTTTCAGCTCAATAGACTGAATCAAAAGAACCTCTTGCGGACCGACATAGACGGTGCGTGATTTGGCATCGATTTTGACCACATAGAGCGGCTCGCCGACAGCCACACCAAGGCCGCGGCGCTGACCAATTGTATAATGTATCACCCCTTGATGGGTTCCCAGCTCACGTCCGTCCACATGCCGGATCGGGCCGCTACGACCTGATCCGGGTCGAATTTTTTCAACCACAGCCGCATAGGAACCTTGCGGAACAAAACAGATATCCTGACTGTCAGGCTTGGCCGCGACTGGCAGATTATAAGCCTCAGCGAGCGTGCGCACCTCGCTTTTGGGCAAATCCCCTAAAGGAAAGCGCAAATAGTCGAGCTGTTCGCGCGTCGTTGCAAACAGAAACCAGGACTGATCGCGGCTATCATCCACAGCGCGATGAAGTTCTGGCCCGTTCGGGCCCATTACGCGGCGGATATAATGTCCGGTCGCCAGGCAGTCTGCGCCTAAATCCTGCGCGGTTTTCAATAAGTCTGAAAATTTAACCGATTGATTACAGCGTATGCACGGCACCGGGGTCGATCCTGCCAGATAAGTATCGGCAAAATCTTCCATCACGTGCGCCCGAAACCGGCTTTCATAATCCAGCACATAATGGGGAATGCCAATCTGTTCGGCGACATTGCGAGCATCCTGAATATCCTGCCCGGCGCAGCACGCCCCTTTTTTTTCAATCGCAGCGCCATGATCATAAAGTTGCAGCGTAATGCCGATCACATCATAGCCTTCAGATTTGAGAAGAGCGGCAACGACCGAACTGTCCACCCCACCGGACATAGCGGCCACGACACGCGTTTCGCTTGGGGGCTTTGCAAAACCAAGGGAATTCAGACCGCGATCTGTCGCGGCCATAGGGATCGAATGCATTTTAATCCTCCATCAGGGTCAAGGCCTGTGCAGACTGGTTGATGTACATATGTCAGGATTGATCCTTAAACAAGTCAAGAGTGCCCGTAACCTATTTGGCGGGCAAAAAACTGGTCCGATCGCGCCTATTATATGCGCCCAGAGCCTGTCCAAACTCTAATGCGCCTGGCCCCAATTTAGGGCAGCTTTTGCGTCGACCAGAAGCGGAACGGATAAATCCCGCGCAGGCAGCGCGGCTGTCTGCATCGTCTCACGCACAATTTCCAGCGTTTTATCCACCTCGCCATCGGGCGCTTCAAAGACAAGCTCATCATGGACTTGCAGTAGCATACGCGCGCTGAGGCCTGCCGCGTGCAGCGCGGGGGGGATTTTGATCATAGCCCGTTTAATAAGATCGGCTGCAGAGCCCTGTATCGGTGCATTTATTGCCTGACGCTCGGCAAAGCCTCGGCTGGGGCCTTTGGCATTTTTCAAATCAATATAGAGACGCCGCCCAAAGGCCGTTTCAACATAGCCATTTTCCAGAGCAAAGGCTTTGGTGGCGTCCATATAGGCGCGAATACCGGGGAATTTTTCAAAATAGGACTTGATATAGTCGCGCGCTTCACCTTGCGGAATGGAAAGCTGCCGGGCCAGTCCAAAGGCAGAAATTCCATAAATAATGCCAAAATTAATCGCCTTGGCTTGGCGTCGCAGCATCGGGTCCATGCCCTCTATCGGTTCCCCGAAAATTTCACTGGCGGTCATCGCATGAATATCCAGACCGTCGCGGAAAGCCTGCTGCAAGGCCTCAATACCTGCAATATGAGCCAATAAGCGCAGCTCAACCTGTGAATAATCCGCCGAGATCAGCTTATGCCCCGGCTCGGCAATAAACGCTTGGCGGATTTTGCGCCCCTCCTCGGTTCGGATCGGGATATTCTGCAAATTCGGGTCAGAGCTGGACAATCGCCCGGTCTGGGCCGCCGCCATGGCGAAACTGGTATGAATGCGTCCGGTTTTGGGATTAATGGCGCTTTGCAAGGCTTCTGTATAGGTCGAGCGCAACTTGGAAAGCGTGCGCCAGTTCAGAATAATTTGTGGCAGATCATGACCTTCTGCTGCCAGCGTCTCCAGAACATCTGCGCCAGTTTGCCAAGCCCCTGTCTTGGTCTTTTTGCCGCCCTCAATCCCCATCTCGTCAAAGAGAATTTCACCAAGCTGTTTGGGCGAGCCCATATTAAAAGAGCGTCCGGCGGCCTGATAGGCTTCTGTTTCATACTCAGCCATGCGCGCGGCAAAATCCTGCGATAAGGCTCTCAACATATCGCGGTCTACTTTAATTCCCGCCTGCTCCATCTCGGCAATCACGGGCACAAGCGGGCGTTCCAATGTCTCATAGACGGTGGTTAATCCGGCCCGCGCGAGTTTTGGTTTAAACTCATGCCAGAGCCGCAAAGTAATATCCGCATCCTCGCCTGCATAGGCGGTGGCTTTATCCAACGGCACGCGATCAAAGCTGATCTCGGATTTTCCGCTCCCGCAGACATCTTTATAGCTGATCGTCTGATGATCCAGATAATGCTTGGACAGCGTATCCATACCATGATTATGCCGCCCCGCATTCAGTACAAAAGACAGGAGCATTGTATCATCTATCGGAGAAATTGCGATATTATGGGCAGCCAGAATCGTCAGATCATATTTAATATTTTGACCGATTTTAAGAATAGACGGGTCTGCCAAAAGCGGCTTTAACAGGGCCAAAGCCTGGCTAAGCTCTATCTGCTCGGGCGCGGGACTTTCAAACATATCGCCGGACGCCTCCGGATCAATATGGGCAAGCGGAATATAACAGGCCTCATTCGGCGCAACGGCCAGCGATATCCCGACCAGTCTCGCGCTCACCGCATCAAGACTGTCCGTTTCGGTATCAATCGCCAGAACACCGCGCTTACGGGCCCGGTCAATCCAGTCGCTCAAAGCCTCCTGCCGGGTGACGGTTTGATAGGCGCTGGGGTCTATGTCGGCCTCCGGCATCACCTCCTGGCTCATCACTCCTTCTAGGACGAGCGTATCCTGCACCCGTCTCTTAAGCGTGCGAAATTCCATCTTGTCCATAAAGGCCATCAGCGCTTTGGGATCTGGATCACTGATCGCCAGCGCGTCAATCGAGGTTTCCAACGGCACGTCCCGCCTTAAGGTCACAAGCTCGCGCGAGAGACGGATTTGCTCTGCATACTCCATCAGGCTTTGGCGACGTTTGGGCTGCTTAATCTCATCGGCCCGCCTGAGCAAAGTCTCCAGATCGCCATATTCCTCGATCAGCAACGCGGCGGTTTTCACGCCAATACCCGGCGCGCCTGGAATATTGTCAACACTGTCCCCGGCCAGAGCCTGCACATCAACCACACGGTTCGGAGCGACGCCGAACTTTTCAAAAACCTCCTCTCGGCCAAGGACCCGGTTTTTCATTGTATCAAGCATCGTCACACGATCGCTGACAAGCTGCATCAAATCCTTGTCAGAAGAGACGATCGTGCAGCGTGCGCCCGCCTGTTCGGCCAGTGTTGCATAGCTGGCAATAAGATCATCGGCCTCATAGCCCTCCATCTCCAGCGCATGCGTCGCAAAAGCGCAAGAGGCTTCGCGCACGAGCGGAAATTGCGGGATAAGGTCTTCAGGTGTCGCACTGCGATTGGCTTTATAGTCGGGATACATATCATTGCGAAACGTATAGGAGCTTTTGTCAAAGACGCAGGCAAAATGGGTCGGACGGTTCGGGCCTTTTAATTCTTCGGTGAGCTTCCAGAGCATATTGCAGAAGCCAGAAACCGCCCCAATAGGCAGCCCATCTGATTTACGCGTCAAAGCCGGCAAAGCATGATAGGCGCGAAAAATATAGGCTGAGGCATCAATCAGATAGAGGTGGCTGTCTGCGGTCAGGGGAGAGGTAGGCATAGGTCTATTTTTCCGATCTTGCAGGCCGCATCCCGGGCCATTTGATTCTGTATTCTATATCTATAACCTGACAGAGCCCCGTGCGTGAATGCGCGCCTCTGACTTTATTTCTCACAAGGGACTTAGCTCGGACACGCTCTAACCCAGCACATAAGGCGCTATCATATATCCAATGGCCGTTATGAAGAGAATACTGACAAGGTTAAGCTTCAGGCCTGCTGTCATCATGCGGGCGACGGGAACCTGGCCCGTGGCATAGACAATCGCGTTCGGCGCGGTCGCCACTGGCAGCATGAAAGCGCAGGATGCGGCGACCGCTGTCGGCGCTAATAGGCTGGCCGGGGATGCCCCCACCGCCAGAGCCAGGACCCCAAGGATGGGTGCTAATGTGGTCATCGTCGCAACATTTGAGGTCAGCTCTGTCAGAAAAATAACCAGCGCGACAATCGCCGCAATAAATAAGAGGGGCGGCAGGATAGAGAGCACTTCAAGCTCGCGGCCAATCCAGTCTGACAGACCTGTGCGCGTCATCGCCCGGCCAAGGGATATCCCGCCGCCGAACAGGACCAGCACGCCCCAGGGCAGGTTTTTAGTATCCTCCCAATTGAGTAGCGCGCGCTTGTGACCCCCGCTTGCCGGGACGATAAACATCAGCACAGCACCGAAAATTGCAATGCCCATATCTGAAATATTCATCAGCCAATCCGGCGTAAACCCGATGCTGCGGGCATGTTCCTGAATAAAGACACGCGCAATCCAGAGCGAGGCGACTAGGCTGAAAATGCAGATCAGGCGGACCTCTGGGGCTGTCAGAGCTCCAAGCCCGTCAAGTTCAGCGCGGATCGGGGCGGAGGCCGCCTTGCCAAAACGGGTCTCTGACAAGGACCGGCTTAGTAAAAACCAGGCCGTTGGCAAAAGCAGAACCAGAGCGGGCACGCCAAATTGCAACCAAGTCGCAAAGGAGATCTCAACCCCGCTAATCTCCTGTAGCGCGTTTAAAGCGATCAAATTGGTGGGCGTTCCTATCGGGGTGGCGACCCCGCCAATACTCGCCGCATAGGCAATGCCGAGAAGTAAGCCGAGGGTCAACCTATCCGGATCGGCTGTCTTGGCACTGGCCGCAACGCTAAGCGCAATTGGTAACATCATCAGTGTTGTCGCTGTATTGGATATCCACATCGACAAGGCGGCGGTTGCGATCATAAATCCAGCCAGAAGTGTGCGCGGATTAGAGCCCAGCCGGATCAGAATATTCAAGGCAATACGTTTATGCAAATCCCAGCGTTCAATCCCTATGGCAATGATAAACCCGCCAAGCAGTAAAAGAACGATCGGGCTGGCATAGGCTGCTGCTGCTTGTTGCGCCGTACCTGCCCCAAAGAGAGGCAAGAAGATAAGCGGTAAAAGCGAGGTGGCCGGAATGGGAATCGCTTCACTTGCCCACCAGATCGCCATCCAGACAAGCAGGCCCGCCGTGCCCCAAGCGGCAAAACTTACCCCCTCTGGGGGTCCTGACAAAACCAGTAGGAGGCCGCCTATCGGGCCGGCCCAGAAACAGATTGAGTTGAACGCTACCCGCATGGACATCTCTTCAATACATCGCCCTCTTGCCTCGCCTTGCCAGAGCCTAAGGTCAAGATGCCTGAGGATAAATAATGCGCTTTCTGGCAGATATGGCCCGGCGCCTGCTTGAATTTTGTATGCCTGTGACCAGATATGGCTTTAGGCCTTGCATGCACACACGAAAAGGCCCACCTAAGCGATAAATGAAATTATACCAAGTGAGCGGCCATGTCCAAACGGGATTATTATGAGATTTTAGGTGTCAATAAGGACGTTGACACCAAAGCCCTAAAATCAGCCTATCGTAAATTGGCCCTGAAATATCACCCCGATCAAAACCCCGGAGATGCCGAGGCTGAGGCCCAATTTAAAGAAGTCGGCGAAGCCTACGCCATGCTTTCGGACGAAGAGAAACGCGCCGCCTATGATCGCTATGGGCATAGCGCTTTTGAAAATGGTATGGGCGGCGGCGGCGGTGGACATCCTTTTGGCGGCGGCGATCCGAGCGATATTTTCGAGAATATTTTCAGTCAGGTCTTTGGCGGCGGTATGGGCGGGGGACGAAGCCGGGACGCTCCAGGGCGTGGCAATGATCTACGCTATGATATGACCATTTCGATGGAAGAGGCTTTTGCGGGCAAGGAAACCGAAATTTCCGTGCCAAGTTCGGTGACCTGTCAGACCTGTTCAGGCAGCGGCGCGGAGCCAGGCACCCAACCGGAGAATTGCGGACAATGTGGCGGGGCCGGACGCGTTCGAGCCCAACAAGGCTTTTTCACCATGGAGCGCACATGTGGGCGCTGCGGCGGGCGTGGGCAGATTATCGTTCACCCTTGTCATAAATGCCATGGCGCCGGAAAAGTTCGCGAAAACCGCAAACTCAGCGTAAAAATTCCCGCCGGTGTCGAAAGCGGCATGCGTATTCGCCTGTCTGGTGAAGGCGAAGCTGGACCGCGTGGCGGCCCGAGCGGCGATCTTTATATTTTCGTTGACGTTCGCGGGCATGATCTGTTTGAGCGCGACAGCCAGAACCTGTATTGTCATACGCCGGTCATGATGACGACCGCGGCGCTTGGCGGCGAGATTGAAATTCCGACCATTGACGGCACGCGGGCGCGGGTCACCATTCCGCCTGGCGCGCAGACCGGACGTAAACTACGCCTGCGCGGTAAAGGTATGCCGAGCCTGCGCGGCGGCGGACGCGGCGATCTCTATATTGAGGTTTTCGTTGAAACACCGCGCAAACTGACGACACGCCAGAAAGAATTATTGCGCGAATTTTGCGCGGAGAGCCAAGCCGGGTGCAATCCGGAAAGCGAGAGCTTTTTAGGCCGGGTTAAACGGTTTTGGGATGATTTGACCGAGAGCGATGAAGCCCGCCCCCATTAAAGTATATGTTCTTATCGCTTGGTGACATTTTAAAGCCGTCTGGCGTGGCCTTGAGCGTGTCCGAGTAGACAAGTCATTTGACCCACAGCCCAGTCTCAGACCCAGACCCAGGCCCAGACTAAAGCTTAGGCTTTCAACTTATACCCGCGACTGATCATCACCCATACGCCCGTCATCGTGATGATGACCAATCCACCCGCAATGGCCGCCCCAATCAGCAAATTGGAATTGGCCGCCCCCAAAAAGCCATAGCGAAACCCGTCTATCAGATAGAAGAAGGGGTCCAGAAAAGCGAAGGTGAAAAAAGGCTCTGACAGGACATGAATATCGTAAAATGTACCAGACAGAAAAGTAAGCGGGACAATAATGAAATTAGATATCGTCGCCAGATTGTCAAAGCGATCGGCCCAAATTCCCGCCATTGTTCCGCAGGCCCCTAGGATCAAGGCGGAACAAAGTCCAAACCAGATGACCGCCAGCGGATTTTGTAGAGGCAGATCGGCCAAGGGCGATATGTGGATCGCGACACCCGCAATAAAGGCAACCAGAAGCCCGCGCGTTGCAGCCCCGCAGATAAAGGCAATGGTCAGCTCCAGAGGCGAAAGCGGCGGCATCAGAAAGTCCACATGATTGCCCTGTACCGTTGAGATAACGAGGGAAGATGAGGAATTGGCAAAGGCATTTTGCAAAATGGCCATGACCAAAAGGCCCGGTGCCAGAAAATCGCCATAGAGCAGGCCTTCAAAATCCCCGCTTAAATTTCCGCGACTGCCAAAGGCCAGTTGAAAAACGGTCATAAACAGAAGTGTTTGCACAATCGGCGCGATCAATGTCTGCTTCCAGACATTCAGGAAGCGCGACACTTCACGTTTATACAGTGTCCACAGGCCCAGCCAGTTGACCGCCTTATAATGACGTATGGCTGGCGGTTCAGGGCGCAGGTCCGGTTCAGCTTTGTCTTGAATGTCTTGTGCCATGGCTCATATGTGATCTGTTTGAATAGGGGCAGGTGATCTGTTTTGCTCTTAATCCTGTTTTTGAGATTTGGCGAGACTATTATAATTTCGTGATCTGTTCTCCTGATCACTAGATATAGTGAAAGCTATGCACAGATAAATCATGATATAGTGTTTTCAATCCAATTTATATACGATATATAGGATTGAAGGACAAAGAAGGGCATGCCTGACACTACATCTAGTATGTCAAATTCAAGCAGGAGATATATTAATGGCCTGGACCGAGGACCGCGTTGAAGTTTTGAAAAAGTTATGGGCGGAGGGTCACAGTGCCAGCCAAATCGCTGGCCAATTGGGCGGTGTCACGCGCAATGCCGTGATTGGAAAAGTCCATCGCCTTGGTCTTTCAGGCCGGGCCACACCGTCTAGGCCTTTAAAGCGTGCGCCGCGCTATGGACGCGCTAAACCTGCCGCAACCCTAAAAGCCGCACAGGCGAAAACCCAAAGCGTCAACGCTGAAACAGGTGCGGAAAAGAGTGTTGCCCGCGCCATACCAAAAGTCACAGAAAAAGCCTCTTTAACAAATCTGGCCCCCATGAAACTGAAAGGGGGCGAGATAACCAGCGTCCTGACCTTGAAGGAAACCATGTGCAAATGGCCGATTGGTGACCCTAGTGATGCCGATTTTGGTTTTTGCGGACGCAGATCCAGCTCTGGACCTTACTGTACCGAACATTCCAAACTGGCTTTCCAGCCCAAGCGTAAAAAAGGCGAGAAAGCCCCCCCTTTCACCCCGCGCAAACGGTTTGTCGGCTAGGCTATAAAACTCAAGCCGTAGAGCATGTCCGAGCTAAAATGGGCCGTCTGACCAGCCGGGCGAGCGCGCTAGTGACCCTTATGAAAACATGAGCGGGTATAATAATTTCTCTTCGCAGGTGCGAAGAGGTTGACAAATTATACCTCTTAACTATGCCTGAGCCTAGATGGTGCGGCCTTAACCGGTCGCTAAGAGGGAAGCCGGTGTGAACCCGGCGCTGTGCCCGCAACTGTAAATCGGGAGTTTATGATCCACATAACCACTGGAGCTTTGTTCTGGGAAGGGGGATCATAAATTAGGATCGATAAGTCAGGAAACCTGCCATCGCATCGTTCGTCTGTAAGGCCGGGACCAGCCTGAAGGACGGGAAGATATATCTTCCTTGCGTAACGATAAGCCATGGCCCTGACACTCAATCTTTGAGGGGCTTTTATCGTTATGAGCCTCTCTTTTGGGTGTCGAGGGGTTTTGGAAAGATATGTCCTCATGACTCATTCTAAATTAAAACTATGCCTCCTTGCGGGGGCTTTCTTGGCCGGGCCTTTATTGCCTTTCAGTTCTTTGGCCACTGCTCAAACAGAGGGTGCCCCTGATAGCGACGCTTCTGAAACCCTAGAGCCGATTATCGTCACCGGGTTACGACCTGTCCCTCTGGAAGATGTGACGGGCAGCCTAAGCGTGCTTAGCGCGGAGGATTTAGCTATTCGCAATAGTTTTTATCTTGCCGACCACTTGCGCGCCGTGCCGGGACTTGGTGTTTCGCGGTCTGGCGGACCCGGCAATCTGACACAAATTCGCATGCGCGGGGCGGAAGCCAACCATACGCTCTTCCTTGTCGACGGGATTGATGTGTCTGATCCAACAACCGGGGAGACCGATTTTGGTCTTTGGGGCGGATTGGATGCGGCGCGTATTGAAGTGCTGCGCGGCGAGCATTCTGTCTTGCATGGGTCTAATGCCATTGGCGGGGTGATCAATGTGGTCAGCGATACCAGCGCCGATCTTCGCGCCGGTTTCGAGCTTGGAACACAAGACACATGGCGGGCCGAAGCGCGCGGCGGAATAG
>JARFRJ010000137.1 GCA_029287305.1 Hyphomonas sp.
AGACAGAGGGCTAGGACAATGGCCGTTCCGCCAGAGGTTGGCACGGCGAAGCGTTGTTGTTTGCGCCCATTATCGGGATTATCCCGAGGCGCAATCCGGATTAAAATCCGGCATAACCCCGCGCTTATAAGGGCTGTCATAGACAGACATAGCAGGACAAAAAACATTCAGGCCCCCCTGCCCAATTGTGTCGCAACACACCACCAATCTGGACGCATTGCCCTCACATATGCGCCGGCTTGCTCAGCCTGTTCAACCGTTTCAAACAGAGCAAAACAGGTCGCCCCGGAACCAGACATACGCGTCAGGCATTGGCCTGGCAAAGCGTTTAAAACGTCCAGCACTTTGTCAATCTCTGGCCATAAAGAGATGGCGGGCGTTTGTAAATCATTACGGCCCGCGCAAAGCCAAGTGATCATGTCTTTTGGGGCCGCAAAGTCGGGCAGGTCCTGCTCTTCAAATGTAAAGGCTTTTTGCATGTGATCGAATGCGCTGAACACTTTGCCCGTCGGGCAGGTGGCTCCGGAATTAACCAATAGTGCGGGCAATAAGCGAGGCAGGTCTGCTGGTATGATTATCTCTCCTTCACCGCGCATCAGGGCGGGGGCCTTATAGAGACAGATCGGGATATCTGCGCCAAGCTGCGCGGCCAGATCGTAGAGATGTGCCTCTTCAGTAGGTCCGTTCCATAATTGATTAAGCAGGCGCAGGCTGGCCGCGGCATCGGCTGACCCGCCGCCTATGCCGCTTGCGACAGGCAAATTTTTGGTCAGATATATATGCGCCCCGGTGCGGATATCTAGATGTGTTTGCAAGGCGCGTGCGGCTTTTAGCACAAGATTATCCTCGGCAGAACCACAGGCGGCGGCAAAGGGGCCCGTTACTTCCAGGCGTAAATCCTGATCTTGACGGACACTTACTTGATCCGCCGCTTCGGCCCCTGCAAAGACCGTCAGACTGTCCAAAGGGTGTCGCCCATTTGGAAAAGGCGACCCGACATGTAAGGTCAGATTGATTTTAGCCGGGGCATAGCAAGACAACATGATCGAACGATTTTAAACAGTATGAAGGGGAAAAGAAGGCGCTACGCTTATCATGCCTTGGAAACTCTGTCGCTGATGCGCATTTATGATCATGGCCAAATCCATCCCGATGTCTTTCCTATTAGAGGAGATTTTCAAGGCGAGGATTGCGCACTTGCGAGCCCCTCAGCCAGCCGTGTCTGCAAGGCTGGAATGCGCTGGCTTTCCGGGTCAACGCGTTTGGCGCGCTGCCATTGAAATCCGGCTTCGCGTTTACGCCCGACCTGCCAATAAGCATCGCCCAAATGTTCATTGATCACTTGTGATCCGGGCGAGACGGCCACGGCCCGTTCCAGAAATATCACAGCAGCCTCATATTGACCTGTTTTAAAGAAGGCCCAGCCGAGACTGTCCGTAATGGCGCCCGAATGTGGGCGCAAACGGGCTGCTTTTGTGAGATATTTTATCGCCTCGCTATGATGCTTATCCTGCTCGATCCACCCATAGCCAAGCGCGTTCAAAACGGCTGGATTATCCGGTGTCAGCCTCAAGGCTTCAAGATAGTCGGCCTCGGCCTCCGGCCAATATCCGGTCTGTTTGAAAAGTTCCGCGCGCGCATAATAATAGCGCCAATCCTTTTGGGCCGCGCTCGCCTGATCCATAATCAGCGTATTGACCAGCGCCTTAGCCGTTTCATAGGCCCCCAATTTGCGATATAGCATCGCCGATTGAAACCTCAAAAACGGGTCCATATCCATAGACTGTACCTCGTCTAGGGTTTGACGCGCTGTCACACTTTCGCCGGCTTTGGCAAGGATAGAGGCGGTTTGAATTTGTGCGATCATATAAAAATCAGACTTTGGCTCTATGCCCGTCAGATAGTCTTTTGCGCGGTCATATTGTTTGGCCCGCATTTGTATATCTGCCAGCAAGGGTCGGGCAACATCCAGATCAGGGTTAAGGTCCAGTGCCAGAGTATAATAGATTTGCGAGAGAGCGGGCTTCTTCTGAGAGGAAAGCACGGCACCGCTTAAATAGATGGCCAGGGCGGCGCCTTCTTTTACATTCGGGCGCGACAAGTTGAGCGATTTGCCTGCCTCTATCTTCCGGCGGGTGGCTTCCAGATGGGCATTATAGCCAGCGCTGGCTTTAAATTTTTCCAGAACCGCTATGGCGGCCTCTGTTTGGCCGGACCTATGAAGGAGGATTGCCAGCGGGTGCACAGTGCTGGCCAGTTTGATGTTTTCATCCCATAGGGACTGGAAAGTTATAAGAGCGGCCTCGGTCTCTCCTGCATATATCTGCAAATAGCCGCGATTGGCCCCGATAAGCCCGCTTATAAGCGGTATATCCGAGCTTAGCCTATCCAAATGCGTGAGGCTTGCGGTAAGCCCACGGGTCTCTATGAGCGCCCAGCTATATAAGAGCTGGCATAAAATATCTTCCAATGAGGCTTGATCGCGGGTTTGCAAAAGCGCCAGATTTTTCCGGCTATTTCCCGTATCGAAATTATCAAGAGCAATCATCAGGCGCGATAAGGTTGCCGTCTGCAATTGATCCTTGGACAGATTTTGAGAGAGCGCCTGAGCCTCGGCGAGGTGTCCCTGCAACAGATTGTAAAATACGGCCCGCTCTGTCAGCTCTGTATTCTCGCCATTGCGGGATGCAAACTGCCCATAAATGGCGGCGGCTTTATCCGCTTGATTTGTCAGCGCCGCATGATGAGCCTGCAAGTATAGGGTATAATTTTCAGCGCGTTCGTGGCGTTCGACCTGTATCTTGCGCGCGTCAATATGATCGCGCAGATGTATAGCCCCCGTGCAGGCGGACGCAAAAAGCCATGCGATTGGCATCGCCAATCCAAATGCGATTTTAAATATCTTCATTTAAAATAAAACAAGCAAAATCAAATAGTCATAATATGAGATAAAATAGACTTCAAAGTGTCATAAAGCATGCAGAGCTGAGATAATAAAGTGCTTTATATATCGCGCTCATTCAATTGGCCATCATCGCTTAGGGAAATGGACGGAAATGGCTTGACCGGCGGGGGCGTCGTCGCCAGCCCATCAGCTAATTTAGCTTTTATGGTGTCGCGGGCCCTATAGGGGGGGTAGAGTTTCAGCGCGTCCTTCCAGGCATCTTTCGCGTCATCCTGACGATCCAGATGCCAATAGATATCGCCTAAATGATCCTCTATCTCCCAATGCTTTTGCGGTGCCAGTAGGTCCCGTGAGGCGGTGATGATTTTAAGAGCCCCTGTCAGGTCACCAAAATGATACCGCGCCCAGCCAAAACTGTCGCGAATATGGGGATTATTGGAGACAAGCGTTTCAGCGCGATGCAGAAGCCTATAAGCCTCTTCATGCTTGTTCGTCTTGGTCAGGAGATAATATCCGAGCGTATTGAGCATATAGGGATCGTTCGGGCGCTGTAGCTGTTCGCGCCGTAAAATCAATAAAGCCTCATCATTCAGGCCAAGTTCGCCCATTATATAGGTCAGATAGGTGCGCCGATTATGTGTATCATCTATGCTCACCGCTTTGCGGGCATGTATGAGGGCGTCTTCATAACGAGACAAATGGTGCAGAATATTTGCATAAGCGGCATGCGCATTGGCTTCTTCTGCTTTGTTTTGGGTCATCTCCAGGGCTTTTTCGCTAAGCGTGATGGCTTGGCTGTCAAAATCCAGAAGGGCGTAAAGATATGCTGCGCGCAGATGGATATTGAATTGTTCCGCGTCATCGCTTTTCAGATTAAGCGCCATGTCAATCGCCGTGCGCGCATCTGGGCGATTGTGCAGCAGCGTATAGGCCTGTGCTGCGGACAAGGCGAGACTGGGCGTCATTTCAGGCGCGCTGAAGGCGACATGGGCCGCCCCATCATAATAGGCCTGACTGTGCAGAGTATCGATCACCAAATTGCGCTGATCCTCATCTTCCGGCACGAGTAGGAGGGCGGCTTGGTCCAGCGCAGATTTGGTTTCATCAAAATCATTCAAGGGGAGCCGGGCGCGCACGCGCTGAAAGATGCGCTGCTGGCTGAGGGCCCCGGAAATATCCACGAGGGTGCGGGCCAAAGCCGTTCGCGGGGTCAGGGGCTCATCATCAATGCCGCGCCCGCTTTCAATAGAGTCAATCGCGGCGGCATAGGCAACCGCCATTTCCGGTTCTGCTTCGGCCAGTTTGCGGTAAACCTCCTTGGCGGCCTCAACCCGTCCCAAACGCCGCAAGAGAAGCGCGCGACGTGCCACGACCGTGCGGATATGCGAAAAGTATAGACCTTTAATGTCAAATTGGTGCTCTGGCGCTTCAATCTCTCCCGGCGTCAGGGCGGCATAGACGGCCAGAGCCTGTTCCTCACGCCCCAAAGCCTCTAGAAGAGCGGCCAGTGACAAATCGGAAGTATATCCCGGCAGACCGGAGGCCGCGGCGCGATGTTCTGAAATCGCTTTATCTGCATTGCCCTCGAAAGCAGAAATCCATGAATTTATATAGGCGGTTAACTGGCTGTCCGCCGATTCTTGTTCTGTCGCCGTCATAACAGTTTGGGCGCGCTCCAGATTATCCGCCGCAAGCGCATCTACAATCAAGATTAGGCTGCGCAAACTCTCTGAGAGGATTTCATTGTCTGCATCATTTTCAAGCGCCTCTAAATAGGCGGCCATGTCGCCTGCCCGCAGGGCCGCGCCGGCATTTTCATAACCAGCCAGGCCAATCGGCATATTTTCGCTATTAAGAACAGCGCTTGATTTTGCAGCTTGGGAAAATTCGACACTGCCCGTATTGGTCCCCGCAAGGGCTATAGATAGGCTGATAAAAGCGGACAGGCTAAGGGCAGTGATCAATTTTCCTATGGACATATAACTCTCTTCATAACGGTTAGGACGCGCATGTGTGAACACGCCATTATGTCTATTGCGCCTGTTTGCCGTGTTTCACGGCATCAGATATTCATAAACATATCTTATGAATATGCAAAGCGGCACATGATTTTATACTTTAAATATAGAGCGCCAGCTTACTTTCTCAAGCATAAGCGCACTTTCTCAAGCATATATGAACAGGTAAGCGCCGCGCGGGCCCTGTCCAGAACAGAATACTCGCTACATATTCGGATAATTCGGCCCGCCGCCGCCTTCCGGGCAGACCCAATTTATATTCTGATTGGGGTCTTTAATATCGCATGTCTTACAGTGAATGCAGTT
Source organism: Hyphomonas sp. (assembly GCA_029287305.1). Classification (GTDB taxonomy): domain Bacteria; phylum Pseudomonadota; class Alphaproteobacteria; order Caulobacterales; family Hyphomonadaceae; genus CALLCD01. Next base: position 5,230 of record JARFRJ010000137.1, read on the forward strand.
TTGCGCATTGATCTGAAAGCGTTTGGAGCCGTCATTTTCGGTCACCCATTCATAGACCCCTGCCGGGCAATAGCGATTGGACGGACCATCATAGAGGCCAAGCTCGGAAGATTTTTGCAGATCAAGGTCCAGAACCTGCAAATGCACGGGCTGGTCTTCCTCATGATAGGTCGCGGTGAAAGAGACATTGGTCAGCTTGTCAAAGCTCAGCGTCCCGTCTGGCTTTGGATAGTCAATCGGTTTGAATTTCGCCGCCGGTTTCAGGCTTTGGGCATCTGTTTTCTTATGTTTGAGCGTTGGCAGATAGCCAAAGCCGACAAGCGACCGCAGCCACATATCCGGCATGCCAATGAGCGCGCCGAGCAATGTACCAAAGCGCGACATAAGCGGCTTCATATTGCGTACAGGGGCCAGATCCTTTCTCACCCAGCTCTTTTCATACGCAGCTTCATACGCCCCTAATATATCGCCTGCGCGCTCGGCGCTTATGGCGTCAAAGGCGGCTTGTGCGGCCATCATGCCGGTCTTCATGGCATTATGCGTGCCTTTAATCCGGGGCAAATTGACAAATCCGGCAGAGCAACCGATCAGAGCGCCGCCGGGAAAGGCGAGTTTTGGAACCGATTGCAGGCCGCCAGAGGTGATCGCGCGGGCACCATAGGCCACTCTTTGTCCGCCTTTCAGATATTTGGCGATATCGGGATGATGCTTATAGCGCTGGAACTCGTCATAAGGGGAGAGGTAAGGGTTTTTGTAATTCAAATGGACGACATAACCGACCGAGACGAACCGCTCCCCCTTATCCGTAAAGTGATAGAGGAAGCCGCCGCCATCGCCGGATTTTCCCTGAACCGGCCAGCCAAAACTATGCTGGACGAGACCTTCTGTGAAATTTTCTTCTGGAACGCTCCAAACCTCTTTCAGGCCGATGCCATATTTTTGCGGATCGCAATTGGCTTCCAGATCATATTTTGCTTTGACAGATTTGGTTAGCGATCCTCGTGCCCCTTCGGCAAAGAGGACATATTTGCCGAGCAGCTCCATGCCCGGTTCAAAACTGGACTTCTCGCTGCCATCCAGAGCGCGGCCCATAATACCAGCGACCACACCGCGGACCTGATTGTCCTCACCATAGAGCACTTCACTGGCGGCAAAGCCGGGATAAATTTCCACGCCGAGATTTTCCGCCTGTTCGGCAAGCCAACGGCAGACATTGGCAAGCGAGCCGATAAAACAGCCATGATTGCTCATCAAGGGCGGGAAGGGGGCCCAGCTCACCTCCAATGAACCTTTCGGGCCGAGAAGCTTGTAATAATCAACCGAGACCTCAGTTTGCAAAGGTTTGCTGTTTTGAAGTCGCCAGTCTGGTAGGAGTTCGTCCAGAGCTTTCGGGTCTAGGACGAGGCCTGACAGAATATGCGCCCCGATCTCAGAGCCTTTTTCAATCACCACGCAAGAGCGCTCCTCGCCTGCAGCCTCGGCGCATTGCATGAATTTAATCGCCGCGGATAATCCAGCCGGACCGCCGCCGACGATGACGAGATCATATTCCATTGCATCGCGTGCGCTTATTTCATCTGCCATACTTGTCTCCAGACTCTTTATTTTGTTCTGTTTTCACTCTTATACTGTTAAGCGTAAGTCAAGAAGAGGGTGCGATGTCTCACATGCCAAAGCAAATGGCCCTACAGGCCCTGGCCGATTGGTGGCAGGATATGGGCGTTGAGACAGATCCGGGCGTGATCAAGGCATTTGCCAAGCATATGCAACCTAGCTCCGCATCGTCCACCGCGCTGGTTTCTGATGCATATACGGATAAAAAAGATGTTGAGGCTGTGCCATTACGTAAAGCCGGGCCGGCCCCGACACAGCTGACCATTGGCACGCGCCGGTCGGGGGGCTCTAAATCCAGTGCCGAATGGGTCGAGGCGGCGCAAAGTTTGGCAGCGCAGGCCAACACGCTTGAAGCTTTAAAAGCGGCGATTGAAGGCTTTGATGGGTGTCCTTTAAAGGCCGGGGCACAAAATACAGTGGTCTATGATGGGGTTTTGCAGGCCCCGATCATGGTCATTGGCGAAGGCGCGGGCGGCACAGAAGACCAGATCGGTCTACCCTTTGTTGGCAAGGCTGGGCAATTGCTGGATAAAATGCTCGCGGCCATCGCATGCAGTCGCAAAACCAATACATTCATAACGAATGTCACCTATTGGCGTCCGCCGGGGAATCGCAATCCGGAGGCAGATGAGCTATCTGTCTGCCGCCCTTTTGTCGACCGCATGATAGAGTTAAACGCACCGAAGCTGATCATTGCCACAGGCGGCGTCGCGGCCAAATCCTTGCTGCAGACCAAAACCGGTATTATGCGACTGCGCGGGCAGTGGGCAGACTATACCACGCCGTCCGGCTTTTCTTGCCCGCTTATGCCCATTTTTCATCCGGCCTATCTGTTGCGACGCCCGCAAGATAAATCGCGCAGCTGGCGGGATTTGCTGGCCATTCAGGCCCGGTTTCACGCCTTGGACACAGATGCGTAAGGGGCGCTTATATCCTTCAAAATGCATATTGGAAGGGTTTTAATATGCCCGCTCCTATTTCTATAATAATTCCGGCAATAGATGAAATAGATCAAATGGCAGGGTGCCTGAAGGCGCTGATGGAGGGTGTCCAGACCGGGCTGGTGCGCGAGGTGATTGTCTCCTCTGTTGCGCCGGGCAGTTCAGACGTGCAGCGCATGGCCGAAGAAACAGGATGTATCTGGGTGGCGGGCGACGCCGGACGCGGCGCACAATTACGCGCCGGTGCTGAAAAGGCCCGGGGGGACTGGCTGCTCTTTTTGCATGTGGATACGTGGCTCTCGCCCAATTGGACTGAGGCGGTTCAGGCGCATATGCTCGGTGCGCCTGAAAAGGCGGGTGTGTTTCGTCTTGTTTTTCGGTCCCGCTCAAAATGGGCCGGGCTGATCACAGTCTTTAGCCGCTTTCGCGGCGCGGTCTTGGGCCTACCTTATGGGGATCAGGGTCTTTTTATCTCACAGGATTTATATAAGAAGGTGGGCGGTTTTGAGCCTGTGCCCTTGATGGAAGATGTGATCATAGTCCGCAAGCTGGGTAAATCCCGTCTGTGTCTCTTGGCGGCAGAGGCGATGACGTCTGCGCGCCGTCAGGAGAGGGAAGGTTGGCTGAAGCGCAGCCTTTTGAATTTATTTCTGGTTACTCGTTTTTTTCTCGGTGCAAGTCCGGAAAAACTCGCTAGGCTCTATTACCGTAAATGAGACCGCATCTTCTGATTTATACCAAGCCGCCGCGGATCGGATTATCCAAAACACGGCTGGCCCGTTCGCTCAACCGCGCCGAGGCGCGCCGGATTGCCGCGTGGCTGGTCCATAGAACCTGTCTCTTATACACATCTCCGAGCCCACGAGACGAACA
>JARFRJ010000153.1 GCA_029287305.1 Hyphomonas sp.
CTGTCATTTGGCAGAATAAAGCCCCCTGAGGCGGTTTCCTCAGATATTTCAACAGCTACAGCTAAATTCCCGGCCCCGATGACAGCCGACATCAGTTCTGAATTCTTGCGCGAAACAATTTTTTCCCGCGAGATAGGCTCATCTTGATAAAGCGGCGCCCGAACAATATAGCCAACCAAGTCTTGCAAAGCTTCAGGCTCGCGGGTTTCTACAATATGATAGCCGCGCAGCATATTTTCTGGCCATTCAACCCAGCGCATATCGGAGGGGCTGATAATTTCGCCTATGCGTAAATCACGTGAGGCAATCAGCGTATTGACACTGGGAACGCTGGACACAAGGACTTCTTCTGTCTCCACTTGAACGGAAGGTGTAGAAGACAAAGCAGTGCGTAAAAGCAGAGCGGCGGCGATTGCCGCAACAAGGCCAATAAGGATAATAATGATACGTATGGGAGACAATTCCGGTCCTCCTGAAGACTAAAAAAAATGGTTTAAAACCTTAATAAGAACTGCGTTGTGTCATAAGGGTTCTAAGGTATGGTTAACTTTGCGCGGAAAAATACAAAAAAATGAGTCAATTCAGACTCGAAGAGACTCAATAGGCTAATCTGCTCAGAATAATTGAGGAGGGGGTCGCCATAATCACACCAGCCAGGATGGCCGCGCCATAAGGAATGCCATTTTTCTTGTCGAGCAGTTTTTGCGCAAAGCTAGGCGCAAGTTCTGGAGGTATATAAGTGCGCAGCAGTAAAATGATGATAGCTAGAAGCCCACCACATACACTTGTCCCAAACAAGAAAGGCATACTGGCCGATGGCCCCATCCACAAAATTACGGCTGGGATCATTTTGGCATCCCCGCCACCAATAATATTAAAAGCAAACAGGGTGAAGGTGAGGATCAATGTGGCGAAAGCGATGGCAAAATGCAGGCCGATCAATGTCCAGTCGAGGCCTGCGATAAATATTACGGGCAAAAATAGCAGGACAAACAGGCCATTCATCCAATTTGGAATGATCAGGGATACAATATCTCTCATCGCCGCAAACAAGCAGAGCGAGTAAAACAGGACGATGAAACTACTTAATAACATTTCAGGTTGATATTTCTCATATTTTTGGGTGTCTGGGAATAGATAATCTCAAACTGCTTAATGAAAGCTTATTTACGGCCCTGAAAGAGTGGTTTTTTTAGACGAGGGTCTATGCGGTCTGTTTCCTAGCAAGGCTTTGGCTTGAAAAGGCTTTAGGGGCAAAGTGAAAAGATGATGGCGCATATCTTTTCTGTATGTTCCCTTTACGTTTCATGTGGCGCAGATAAAAAAAGGGACGCACATAGTGTGCGCCCCTCTTGTTTCATTCTCGCAAGCGAAGCCCTTATTGTGAGGCGACCTCTACAAGCTTCGTCTTGATCGTTGTAAACGTGGCGACAAGACCATCACCAACTGCGGACAGGCTGCCAATAATTGCAACACTGATGAGGGCAGCGATCAGGCCGTATTCAAGGGCTGTGGTGCCGGATTCATCTTTTAACAAACGTAAAAAAATAGCCATCAGTCACTCCCTAAACTTAACTCTTTTACTTAACACACACCTGAGTTTGGTTTGGACAATTGCTCAGAGGGGGGTCTCTACAGGATGGAAATGAAGAAGAGGTAAAGCAAGTCTGAAGGTTTTAACCTTTGTAAAGAAAAATGCATTTTCTTACTGTCATGAAAATGTGTTCAGCTTATCATATTTACATTAACAAGAGGCGTGATCCGCCTTTGAAACACACTAAAATGATAGAAATACAAAAAGTTATAGCGCTCGCCCCGCTGGTCAAACGATTAATCTTAACTCGGACACGACCTAACATAATTGCTCTTATGGCGGTTGGAAAACCTTCGAAACTTAATAACAGCGTCTTATTTCACCGATACAGCTTTGATATTTACAAATTCACGAATGCCAAAAGCGGCAAGTTCGCGGCCATATCCGCTCTCTTTTATCCCACCAAAGGGCAAGCGGGGGTCTGAACGGGTGAAATCATTGACCATGCACGCCCCGGACTCGATCCGTTCGCGGGCAATCTGTGTCCCGCGATCAATATCTCTTGTAAAGACAGCGCCGCCGAGGCCAAAGGGGGAATCATTGGCCACCGCAATCGCCTCTTCTTCATCTTTGACTTTGATCACCGCCGCCACGGGGCCAAAAAGCTCTTCATCATAGGCCGGCATACCTTTTTTTACATTGGTCAGCAGGGTTGGAGGATAATAGGCCCCGTCGCTTTTTGGAATGTCTCCGCCGAGCAGGCAGTTGGCCCCCTGATCAATTGAGCGTAGAACCTGCTGATGCAATTCATTGCGCAAGTCAAAACTGGCTTGCGGGCCGATATCGGTCTCCGCGTCCATCGGATCGCCCATCCGCTTGGCTTTCATTTGCGCAAGGAAAAGCTCCAAAAACGCGTCATATATCTCTTCGACAAGGATAAAGCGTTTGGCGGCGATACAACTTTGCCCCGCATTTATAAGACGGCTGGTCGCGCAGGCCTTTGCGGCTTGTTCCAGATCGGCATCTTTGAGGATAAGATAGGCATCGCTGCCGCCAAGCTCCAGCACAGTCTTTTTAAGACACTGCCCAGCCTTTGCGGCAACGGCTTGGCCTGCCCGTGTGCTGCCTGTCAGGGTAATGGCGCGCACAGCGTCATGTTCAATAATTTTGGCGACTTGCCCGGATGAGAGGAGCAGCGTTCGGAACACATGGTCTGGAAATCCGGCTTCGCGAAAGACCTCTTCGATCGCTAGGGCCGATCCGCACACATTGCCCGCATGTTTCAGTATCCCAACATTACCTGCCATTAAGGCCGGCGCGGCAAAGCGAAAAACTTGCCACATCGGAAAATTCCAGGGCATAATAGCCAGAACCGCCCCAATCGGCTGATAGGTCACAAAGCTGTGGCGGGCCTCGGTCTGAACAGTTTCATCGGCGAGATATTTTTGCGCCTGTTCGGCATAATACTCACAGACCCAAGCACATTTTTCCACCTCCGCTTCGGCCTCCTTATAAACTTTGCCCATTTCTTCTGTCATTAGGCGGGCATAACGCGCTTTATTGTGTTTGAGGATGTGACTGGCCTGGTGCATCAGGCTGGAACGGGTTCCAAAATCAGTTTTTCTCCAGTCTAGAAAGGCGCTATGGGCGGCATCCACCACCTGTCTGGCGGTGGTATCGGTCATAGATGTATAGGTTTTGATGAGGTTTCGAGTGGCAGGATTGATAGATTTCATGCTGTCAGCTTCTTAAAAAAATTGAGAATTTCATTCTTTTTACAGGCAATCGGGATATTGATGAAAGACAGGCCACCTTTCTTGTCTGCGCTAGGACTGGTTGCTGCCAAATCAGAG
>JARFRJ010000183.1 GCA_029287305.1 Hyphomonas sp.
CAATGTTATAAGACACTGATAATCATCCCCGCCCGTGGCTTGCTCCAAAGCACTTTTCAAAGTTTGGGTTGGCTCGAAAAACGGAACCCTGTCAAGCGCAATAGATGCCGTACACTGGCTGGCCTTAGCGAGTTTTTCAGCGTCCGCCAAAAGACCATCAGAGATGTCCATACTGGCATGGGCAGAGCGTGCTATAAAATGCGCTATATCCAAGCTTGGTATATTGGGCGTGCGATAATGCGAGAGGGCCTCAGCTGCGCGCATTACGGGTTCGCCGCGGGCCGCTTTCAGACCTAGAGCCCCTGCCCCGATCACACCTGTAACACATATAAAGTCACCAATTTGCGCTCCGGATCGCAAAATGGGCGCGCGTGCGCTCAAGGGGCGACCTGTCAAACTCAAGGATAGAAACAAGCTGGGCGCACTCACCGTATCCCCGCCAATCAAACCCGCCTTGAAAGCTTTTAGCTCTGCCCCCAAAGCGGTTGCGAACAGGGCAAGATCGGCCTCGCAGCGGGATGCCGGCCACCCTAGCGTCAATAGTGCATCATCTGGCTGGCAGCCCTTGGAAAAGATATCTGAGACATTCACCCGCACCAATTTTTGAGCAATACTCTCTATCGGATCAGTAGGCAGGAAATGCACATTCTCAACCAGGGCATCGCAGGTAATAACACGGTTTGAATGCGAAAGACGGGCAACATCATCGCGCAAACCGGACGCGCCCGCACGGTCAGCCAGGGGAGCAAAATATGTTTCTATCCAATCAAACTCACTCATTCGCCAGAGCGTATATCCTTCGCAAGACTATCCAGTACAGCATTGATAAACTTGGGTTCTTCCCCGGAGAAAAACGCATGTGCCAAGGAGACATATTCATCTAGGATGATTTTGGCGCTTAAATGTTCATGCACCAGCAATTCAGCTGTGGCGGCGCGCAAAATGGCCCGGCTGGTGGCATCAAGGCGATCAATTCGCCAGCCCTTGGACAGACGTTTTACAATTGCCTCATCAATCTCAGCCTGATCTGCAACAACACGCTCAACGGCGGCTTTGAAAATATCCGGATCGGCTTCTTCAATCGGCTCACCATTTGGACCGATCCCCAAGCGGTCCTCACAAAATTCACGAATAACAGATTTTGCACTCTGGCCGGTCTGTTCCAATTGATAGAGCGCCTGAATGGCGGCAAGACGTGCGCCAGAGCGACGTGCCCGAATCACATCAAAGGGAATTTTTTGCGTTTTCATCGGACGAATTGACGGCGTAATTTAATCATTTCCAGACAGGCATTGGCTGCATCCGCTCCCTTGTTTTTTTGCTTTCTATCTGCACGCGCCAAAGCTTGCGCCTCATTTTCAACGGTGAGAATGCCGTTCCCGATCGCTAAACGTCTATGAATGCTTAGCTCAACAAGGCCGCGCGCACTTTCCCCGCAAACATAATCATAATGCGAGGTTTCTCCGCGAATAACACAGCCAAGCGCGATATAGCCATCATATTTGGCGCTGTCTGCGGCCATGGCGACAATCGCGGGAACCTCAAAGGCTCCCGGCACTTCTATGGTCTCTACCACTGCACCGGCTGCCGCCAGAACCTCACCCGCGCCAGCTTCCAACTCCAATGTGATATGCTCATAATATCGCGAGGTTGCGATCAATACGCGCGGATTAGTCATTATCTTTCTCCTTATTGAAAGCACGCCAGCCCTCAATGCTTAAACCATAACCTTCCAGACCGGCCAAAGGCGTAGGGGCCGTATCCGATAAAAACACCATGCGCCCTACGCCCAGTTCCCGCAAGATTTGCGCGCCAATTCCATATTCGCGCAAAGGGCGACTGGCATCTGGTTTGACAGGTGTCTTTGCGCCGAGGCGATTGGCAATCAGATCCGGCTGCATAGAATAGACAAACACAATCACGCCCGGCATATTGCTGGCAGATATTTCCTTCATGGCGGCCTGTACCAATCCTTCACGGTGACCTTTCGCGCCCAGCATATCACTCAGCATATCAATGCGATGAACACGCACAAGCGTTGGCTCATCTGCTCTGATCTGCCCACGCACGAGCGCAATATGTTCATTCTGATCCAGATTATTGCGGAAAATGACCGTTTTGAACCCGTCGGCGAAGACGCTCTCCAAAGGAGCCTCAATGCGGCGCTCCAGAAACCGGTCATTGCGTCGACGCCACGCGATCAAATCAGCGATTGTACCAATCTTGATGCCATGTAATTGCGCAAAGGAAACGAGTTCTGGCAATCTGGCCATGGACCCATCATCATTCATAATCTCGCAAATGACCCCAGCCGGATAGAGGCCCGCCATACGGGATATATCGACAGCCGCCTCTGTGTGGCCTGCCCGCACCAATGTGCCGCCATCCTTGGCAATCAAAGGAAAAACATGACCGGGCGAGACAATCGCCTCAGCCCCGCGCATAGGGTCAATCGCTGCTTGAACTGTTTTGGAGCGATCATGCGCAGAAATTCCGGTCGTCACCCCTTCTGCCGCCTCAATAGAGACGGTAAAGGCCGTGCCCATGCTTTCGCGATTATCCCGTGTCATCATATCAAGGTTCAGCGCCTGCGCGCGCTCACGCGCCATGGCCAGACAGATAAGCCCACGCGCATGTCGCGCCATGAAATTTACAATTTCAGGCGTGGCAAATTGCGCCGCGACAATAATATCGCCCTCATTCTCACGATCCTCCGCATCGACAAGAATATACATTTTGCCATTACGGGCATCTTCAATAATCTCTTCAATCGAAGAAATTGCGCCGGAAAAATCTTCAGCCATGCCCTATATCCTCCGTCATATCCTGTCCAATAAGGCGAGCCACATAACGGGCCAGCATGTCAATCTCAAGATTCACATAATCGCCGGGCTTGAGACCGGATAAGGTCGTCACCTCCCAGCTATGCGGGATGATGGCAATCTGAAAATCGCCATTTGGCAAGGCGTCTGCAACCGTCAGGGAGACCCCGTCAATCGTGACCGAGCCTTTAGAGGCGAAGTAACGCGCAATATCGGCAGGGGGGCGAAGCGTGATGCGATGACTGTCGCCTTCTGGCCTAACATCAATAATCTCTCCCAGACCATCAACATGACCAAAGACAAAATGCCCGCCCAGCTTATCTCCAAGCTTCAGGCTTTGTTCCAAATTCACCCGTTTACCAGTTTTCCATTGACCCAGAACTGTCTTTTGAACGGTTTCCGGGACCGCTTCAACCGTCCACGCACTGCCGGCCCCTTCAGGGGCAAAGTCAACCAAGGTCAAACAGACCCCAGAG
>JARFRJ010000199.1 GCA_029287305.1 Hyphomonas sp.
TGACGAGATAGGCACCGCCAGCGATCTTCCAATTGGCAGAACCGACCGCCAGAGTGAGGGCACTTATCGGCTAAGGGAGCGAAAGGATGCAGCGCTGTTTGGCTACGCCGTCGGGCCTGATAGCTGGAAGCGCTATCTGCACCCCCCGCAGAGGCGTCTCTGGCGCGCGACGCGAGAAGCGGGCGCTGTCACGGTTGAAGAGATGTCTGCTCCGCCGCTGCGCGCTTTTCTGGGCGTGCGCGCCTGCGAACTGGCGGCCATCAAACGATTAGATAAGATATTTCTGGAGGGTGATTATATCAATGGGGCGTATGCAATGGCGCGTCGTAACGCCTTGATAATCGCCGTCAATTGCGGGTCTCCTTCTGAAACCTGTTTTTGCAGCTCAATGGAGACAGGTCCGAAAGTTGACAAAGGCTATGATCTTGCCCTGACAGAACTGATTGACGAAAAAGGCCACAGATTTTTGCTCGAGGCTGGCACACAGGTCGGTCAAAAACTGATCGCTGAAATAAACACCCGGCCCGCCAATGATGACGATATGGCAGCGGCCCATCGCGTGACCAAAACTGCCAGAGCCCAAATGGGCCGGACGCTTCGAACTGAGGGGCTCAAAGAGGGGCTCGCCCAAAATGCTGATCATGCACATTGGGCAGAGATCGCTGACCGGTGTTTAGCCTGCGGAAATTGCACACAGGTTTGTCCGACTTGTTTTTGCACCTCGATTGAAGATCATACCAATCTGCAAGGCGATCAGGCCGAACGTGTCCAGGTCTGGGATTCCTGCTTCACAAGCCAGTTTTCTGAACTCTCAGGTGGCCAGGTGAGAGAAATGACAGCCTCTCGCTACCGCCAATGGATGACACATAAATTGAGTTCCTGGTTCGATCAGTTCGATACATCAGGCTGTGTCGGTTGTGGGCGCTGTATCGCTTGGTGCCCTGTCGGTATTGATATCACAAAAGAGGCTGAAATTATTGCTGGAGCCGGGCAGGCCCTGACATGAGCGGCATTACTGACCTCTTATCCGTTCATCCTGTTTTGCAAGGCCTTGCGCCCGCTTTCCTAAATCATATCGCTGAATGCGCCCACCAGAGGGAAATTCCGGCAGGCACTCAAATTTTGACAGAGGGCGATACAGCCTCACATTTCTTCTTAATTCGGACGGGAAAAGTTGCCCTGCAGACAAGTTCTCCCTCCACGAAAGTGGAAACATTTCAAACGCTCGGCGGCTCCGACTTTATTGGCGTCTCCTGGCTCGCCCCGCCCTATCGCCTAGCCTTTGACGCGGTCGCCATGACAGATGTCAGCGCCATTATGTTCGATGCAAGGTGCCTAAGGGCCAAATGTGAAAATGATCACGCGCTTGGCTATGCTCTGATGCAAGTCTTTGTGCCAGCCATCATTGAGCGTCTGAAGTGCGCCAGATTAAAGGCCCTAGACCTTTACGCGGTCACAAATCCATGACCACCGCGCACGCCAAAACCATTTTTACATCTGAACCCTTTATCCCAAGCTGGGCCAAGGTCGCTTCCATTTATGCAGAAATGGGTAATGCTTGGACGCTGCAATTTGAAGTGCCCGAAGGCCAGGATGTGCCGACATTCCAGCCCGGCCAGTTTGCCATGCTTTACGCTTTTGGCATTGGGGAAGCCGCGATAAGCCATAGCGGTAGCGCCGCCCCCCGCGAGAGCCTTCGTTTCACGATACGCCCGACAGGCGCAACAACATGCGCGCTGACCCGCCTTAGCGTCGGCGATACAGTCGGAATTCGAGGCCCATTTGGCCGGGGGTGGCCCTTGGAACAAGCACAGGATCGCGACTTGATTATCATGGCTGGTGGGCTCGGATTGGCACCCATTCGCCCGGTTCTGAAAAACATCCAAATGGCCAGGACAAGCCCGCGGCGCACCGCCCTGATATATGGGGCCAGACAGCCAGAGCACATTCTCTATCGGGATGAATTCGACGATTGGGCCGCCAGCGGTGTCGAGGTTCATCAAATTGTCGACAGAGCCACCGGAGCGTGGGACGGCGCGGTTGGTCTGGTCACACATCTTGTTCCAAAAGTCTCATTAGATTTCGAAAATATGGTGGCTTTCTTGTGCGGCCCTGAAGTGATGATGCGGTTTTCAGCTATTGCCCTTGAGGATGCGGGTCTGCCAGCAGAGCGCATCTGGCTCTCCATGGAACGCAATATGAAATGCGCCATCGGACATTGCGGGCACTGTCAGTTCGGTCCCGCCTTCGTCTGCAAGGAGGGTCCGGTATTCCGTTTTGATCAAATTCGCACAAATTTATTTTGTAAGGAAATTTGACATGTCAGCCGTCCCAAATCGGAAACTTGCTGTCTGGAAGTTTGCCTCCTGCGATGGATGCCAGCTCAGTCTGCTCAATTGTGAGGATGAATTGTTACAGGTTGCCGCTGCAATTGACATTGCGTATTTTCCAGAAGCCTCGCGGGCGATGCGTGGCGGTCCCTATAATTTATCCCTCGTCGAAGGGTCAATCACGACAAAGGCGGATGCTGAGCGTATTAAAACTGTACGCGCTCAATCGCAATGGCTGGTGACAATTGGCGCCTGCGCCACAGCTGGCGGCATACAAGCCCTGCGTAATGGCCGCGATGTTCGCGAATTTGCGTCCATCGTTTATGCAAAGCCCGACTATATTGATACGCTGGAGACCAGCACACCGATTGCAGACCATGTCTCAGTTGACTTCGAATTGCGCGGCTGCCCCATCAATAAGAAACAATTGCTTGAAGTGATTTCAGCCTTTCTAGCGGGACGGCGACCGGCAATTGCAACCCACAGCGTCTGTCTGGAATGTAAGGCACGTAACGCGGTCTGTGTCATGACAGCCAAAGACGAACCCTGCCTTGGCCCGGTGACACAGGCGGGCTGCGGCGCGATCTGTCCCGCCTATGGACGCGGCTGCTATGGATGCTTTGGCCCAATGGAACAACCCAATACAGGGGCCCTCTCTAAAAAATGGCAAGCCCTTGGCGCAAAGCCCCGGCAAATCCATGACGCCTTTCGCTCGTTTAATGCCGAGGCACCCGCTTTTCGCGCAGAGGCAAACCTCTATGACGAGTAAGACTATCAAAGTTGACTATCTCACCCGCGTCGAAGGCGAAGGGTCGCTTTTCCTGCGCATTGATAAAGATAAGGTGACCGAAGCGCGACTGAACATATTTGAACCTCCGCGTTTCTTTGAAGCCTTCTTGCGCGGGCGCTCGGCAAGTGAGGCCCCCGATATTACGTCCAGGATTTGTGGGATTTGCCCTGTAGCCTATCAGATGTCTGCCATCCACGCGATGGAGCGCGCGGCACGTATTCGCATTGAGGGTCCGCTGCGCGATCTACGCCGCCTTCTCTATTGCGGCGAATGGATCGAGAGCCATGCCTTGCATATTTTCATGTTGCACGCGCCCGATTTTCTCGGCTTTGACGACGCGATAGCCATGGCGCGCGAGCATCCGGACATTGTTCAAACCGGCCTAAGTATCAAAAAGGCGGGTAATTCCATTGTTGAGTGTCTCGGGGGGCGAGAGGTTCATCCTATCAATATCCGCCTTGGAGGGTTCTATCGTGTCCCACAAATATCTGAACTTGAAGCGCTAAGAGACACGTTGAAACGCGCGCGCGATGATATGGAAAGGGTCATTGACTGGATTTCCAAGCTGCCCTTTCCAGACGTTTCACGCGATTATGAATTCGTCTCCTTGCGCCATCCCGATGAGTACCCAATGAATGAGGGTCAGATCGTTTCAAACAAAGGCTTGGAGATTGATGTCAGCGCCTTTGATGATACGTTTGAAGAGGAACATGTGCCGCACTCCACAGCGCTCCACGCCATAATCAAAGGACGCGGTGCCTATTTCGTCGGACCGATGGCGCGGTTTAACCTGAACTTTGCGCAGCTCTCCCCGCTTGCCAGTGAAGCGGCTAAAAGGACGGGACTTTCAGAAGGGTGCACCAACCCCTTTAAGAGCATTTTAGTGCGCGCGATCGAAGTTCTTTTCGCCTTTGAAGAAGCGCTCAGAATTATCAGTATTTATGAGCGTCCTGAGGCGGCGCATGTCGAGATTGATCCTGCTGACGCAACCGGCTGGGCCGCAACAGAAGCGCCCCGTGGCTTGCTTTATCACCATTACAAGATTGACCCGCAAGGTCGCATAGAAACCGCCCGCATCATTCCCCCCACATCACAGAACCAGAAGATTATTGAGGACGATCTGAAAACGGTCGCCCAACACTTTATCGGCCTGTCTGATGACGAGCTGAAATGGCGCTGCGAACAAACCATCCGAAACTATGATCCTTGTATCTCATGTGCAGCTCATTTCCTGACCCTGAACATTGATCGCGCAAGTGAGGGGCTTTGATGACCATTAAAATCATCGGCATCGGCAATCGGTACAGGCACGATGACGGCGTAGGCCCTGCCTTGATTGACCTTCTGAGCAATAAACCTCTGGCAAATGTCGAGGCGGTGTCTTGTCTCTGCGAGCCTGCGAGCCTGATCAGCGCACTCTCAGGGGTAAAGCAGGCTGTTATGATTGATGCGTCTCAATCAACCGGCACACCAGGTCAGATACAAAAGGTCGAACCGGACCAATTAAGCCCATCCAGTCAGGCCGCAGCATCCTCACATGGGTTTAGTCTGGGTCAAGCTTTGTCCATAGCCAAAGCGCTGGGGAAGATGCCGGAGCATACAATAGTTCTTGCTGTGGAGGGGCTGGATTTTGGACATGGCGAGGGTTTGTCGCCGCCGGTTAGAAAGGCATTGCCTGAATTGCTCGACAGGGTTTGTCGGGAAATTCGCGCAATGAGGTCAAATGACGTGAACGCGGGAGCAATTCACGATGCATGAAGCAAGTCTAATGAACAGCTTGATGAATAAAATCTTTTCAATCGCAGAGCATGAGGGAGGGCGAAAAGTGTCCGAAGTTTCCGTCTGGCTTGGGGCGCTGTCGCATATGTCTGCTGATCATTTTCGACAACATTATGATCAAGCCGCTGCGGGCACTATCGCCGACCATGCTGAACTCGACATCGAAATCTCCGACGATATCAGGCACCCTGATGCCCAGCATGTGGTTCTGAAAAGTATCGAGGTTGCCGTTTAATGTATTCTGAACCCTCAGCGCGCCTTCACCGATGCCTAATCCGGCTTGGGGGTGACGTCCAGGGCGTTGGCTTTCGCCCGCATGTCTATCGGCTTGCCCGGGACGAACATATCTCTGGAAGGGTCCATAATGATGAGATCGGCGTCTATATTGATGCGGAAGGCTCTGCGCTTCAATTGCAGCGATTTACCGATCGGCTGGTCAGTGAAGCGCCGCCTCTGGCCCGTGTACGGTTTTGTAAATCCGATCCTGCCGACCCGATTGGACAAAACGGTTTTTCAATTGAGCACTCAACCAAGAGCGATATATTTACAGCCGATATCGCCCCTGATGCGGCGCTCTGCGAGGCCTGCCTAGCGGAGATTACGGACCCGGGCAATCGGCGATATCGCTATCCTTTCACCAATTGCACGAATTGTGGACCGCGCCTGAGCATTATCACAGCTCTGCCCTATGACCGGGCGAACACAACAATGGCTGCCTTTAGCATGTGCGCGGCCTGCGAGGCTGAGTACAATAATCCGGGAAACAGGCGCTTTCATGCCCAGCCTAATGCCTGCAAGGCCTGCGGTCCAAGTCTCGCACTCCTTGATCAGAGCGGTTCGAGGATTGCAGAGCGTGACGAAGCGCTGATCGCAGTCGGCAAGGCAATCTGCGCAGGCAAAATTGTCGCCGTCAAAGGGCTCGGTGGATTTCACCTTATATGTGATGCTAGGAATGAGGACGCCATAAGCGCATTACGGGTGCGCAAGCATAGGCCGCGAAAACCTTTCGCGCTTATGGTCGCGGCGGCTGAGGGGGCCGATCAGATTTGCACAATGACACAGGCCGAGCGCCGTCTTCTGACAAGTCCACAGGCGCCCATCGTCCTCATGAAAAGAAGACCGAATAACGGGCTTGCATCGGGACTTGCGCCCAACAATCCATATCTTGGCGTCATGTGTGCCTATACGCCATTGCATCGCTTATTACTGGACGATCTTGGGTTTCCCGTCATTGCAACCAGTGGTAATCGCAGCGCAGAACCAATCATAACGAAAACCGCAGAGGCCCTGCACCAGTTGCAGGGTCTCGCCGATATGTTTCTGGTGCACAATCGGCGTATCGAAATGGCGCTCGAGGACTCTGTTGTCAGAATTGCAGCCGGGGGTCCGATTATACTTCGGCGCGCGCGCGGTTATGCCCCGACGCCTTGCGAATTTCCAACCACCAAAAAGCCAATCATCGCGCTTGGTGGCCATTTCAAGACGACGATAGCAAAAGCTGTCCAGGGTAAGGCAACTGTCAGTGCACATTTAGGTACATTGGACAGCGCACAAACACGCAAGCAATATTCTCGCGCGGCAAGTGCCCTTCTGTCCAGTGAACCCGGCCCCATTGCCATCGCTTGCGACCTGCATCCAGATTACGCTTCAACGCGTTTTGCCAGCCAGACGAAAGCACGCACATTGGAGGTTCAACACCATGCCGCGCATATCTACGCTGTTATGGCCGAGCGCGGCATAGAGACAGCCGTCACGGGACTCGCCTGGGACGGGTCTGGCTATGGACCAGATGGATCCGTCTGGGGCGGCGAAGGACTTTCCATGCATGGCGCGACATGGACACGTATTGCCCACTTACGGCAATTTCCATTGCCCGGCGGAGATGCCGCGGCGCGCGAACCGGCACGATGCGCCCTCGGGCTTTTACACGCCGCTGATCTTAAAGCGTCCTCGCAGGTGCTTGAAAACCTAGGAATAACCCAGTCTCATGCGTCTAGGCTTACCGCGCTTTGCTCGAATAGAAGCTTCGCCCCACTCACATCAAGCATTGGCCGCTTATTTGACGCTATTTCGGCATTAACTGGCGCTTGTCAGCTTAATTCATTCGAAGGCGAAGCTGCCATGGCCTTGGAATTCTTAGCAGAGCGCTCGCAAATGTATGCAGGTTATTCTGCGCCTTGCCCCATTGGGCTGGGTGAACCCTGGTCGATTGATTGGAAGCCAATGCTGATGGGGCTCCTAAGAGATATCGAGGCGAACATGCCACGCGAAATGATTGCGCGCAGGTTTCATAATTGGCTGGCAGACACCGCTGTGCTGGTCGCGATAAAGGGCGGGAAACGACAAGTGATCCTCAGCGGCGGTTGCTTTCAAAACCGGGTCTTGTTGGAAACCGTCAGCAAGCGCCTGCAAAGAGCTGAATTCGATCCAATATGGCCGAGGCAATTTCCGCCCAATGATGGCGCTCTGGCGCTAGGTCAATTGTATGGCGCGGCGCAAATCCTCAATCAGGAGCCGATCTGATGTGCCTCGCACTGCCGGGTGAACTGATTGATATTGATCGCGGCGAGGCCCTGCATGTGGGACGTGTTTCCTTCGCCGGAACCCTCAAGCGCGTTTGTTTAGCATATACGCCAGAAGCTGTCCCGGGTGACTATCTGCTCGTCCATGCGGGGTTCTCCATATCTATTGTTTCGCAGCGCCGGGCGGACGCGATTGTCGTCGACCTCAATACAGCTTTGAAAAGCGATCTGCCAT
This sequence comes from Hyphomonas sp., assembly GCA_029287305.1. Lineage (GTDB taxonomy): Bacteria > Pseudomonadota > Alphaproteobacteria > Caulobacterales > Hyphomonadaceae > CALLCD01. Next base: position 7,657 of record JARFRJ010000199.1, read on the forward strand.
GAGACATGTCGACGAATATCGCGACCCGGCACGGATCAAAGCGCTGATCGCTGAAATTTCAGAAACCGTTTCTCGGCCTTGGACGATTATGGAAGTCTGCGGCGGACAAACGCATACGATTATGAAATACGGGCTTAAGCAGATTCTGCCAAAAGAAATCACCTTATTGCATGGTCCAGGTTGCCCTGTCTGTGTTACTCCCCCTGCTCTCATTGATCAGGCCATCGCCCTATGCCAGCAACCAAATGTTACAGTCTGCACCTTTGGCGATATGCTTCGTGTGCCCGGAACAGAAAGCTCACTCGCTCTGGCCAAAGCGCGCGGCGGCGATGTTCGAATTGTCTATTCGCCACTTGATGCCTTGGCGCTGGCGCAAGCGGAGCCAAAGCGCGTAATTGTCTTTTTCGCAATCGGGTTCGAAACAACCGCGCCAACCACCGCGCTGACCGTCTATCAGGCCAAACAGGCTGGTCTGAACAACTTCACTCTGCTGGTCTCTCATGTTCGGGTCCCTCCGGCGCTGACGGCTTTGCTCAATTCATCTGACGCTGAAATGGACGCTTTTTTGGGCGCAGGTCATGTCTGCACCGTGATGGGACTGGAGGAATATGAACCAATCTGCGCGCACTACCGCATACCTATTATTGTGACCGGTTTTGAGCCCGCAGATATCCTCGAAGGGGTGCTGATGTGCGTACAACAATTGGAAACCCAGCGCTCAAATCTCGAAAACCAGTATAGACGCGCCGTGACATGGTCTGGAAATCAAGCCGCACGGTCCATGATCACCAATGTATTCGAAATCTCAGATCAGGAATGGCGCGGTATTGGCCTGATTGAGCAAAGCGGCCTGCGCCTGCGTCCTGAGTATGCTGGCCATGATGCCAGCGTGCGATTTGCCAATACATTGCAAGATCAGCCGACCGCCATTGCGAGCAATGAGTGCATAAGCGGTGAGGTTCTGCGTGGGCGTAAAAAACCTGCTGAATGTCCGGCATTCGGGACCAGATGTACGCCCTCACGCCCACTGGGCGCGCCTATGGTCTCCTCTGAGGGGGCATGCGCGGCCTATCATCGCTACGCAGCAGTGCCGGTATGAGCTGGCCGCAGGGACCTCTCGACTTTCCAATCGCGTGCCCACTGCCACTGCGCGACTATCCAGAAATTGTCATGGCACATGGGGCGGGCGGAGCCATGACCCTGGAGCTGATCGAAAAAATGATCCTGCCTGTCCTCACCAATGACGCTCTGGCCGAGAATCATGACGGAGCCGTTATGGACTTCCGCGCTAAACGCCTAGCGTTCACGACCGATAGTTATGTCATACATCCTCTCGAATTTCCGGGCGGAAATATTGGACGATTGGCCGTCTGCGGTACGGTCAATGATCTGGCTATGTGTGGTGCGCGCCCACAACACCTCAGCCTTGGCTTGATTATCGAGGAGGGTTTGCCAACCCCGACACTCTGGCGAATTATCCAATCAATCGGTCAGACATGTCGCGCCGCACAGGTGCAAGTTGTAACCGGAGATACCAAAGTGGTTGATCGCGGCAAAGGGGACGGACTTTTCATCAATATGTCCGGTGTCGGGGCGGTCGTTTCATCGCGCCCAATATCGCCAAAGCGAATAAAAGTAGGGGACGCTGTCCTACTCAGCGGTGATATTGGTCGCCATGGCATCGCCGTTTTATCAGCGCGCGAAGGGATCGGCTTTGAAACGGCAGTTTCAACCGATTGTGCACCGCTCCACAATATCGCTCTGGCTTTACTGGAGGCGGGCCTTGATATCCATTGCATGCGGGATTTGACACGTGGGGGCCTTGCCAGCGCACTGGTTGAATTAACCATGGCCTCTGGAAACGGGATTGATATATGCGAAGCAGCAATTCCGGTCAGCAATGGCGTGCGCGGCGCCTGCGAACTTTTGGGGCTGGACCCGCTCTATATTGCAAATGAAGGTCGATTTGCCATCATTCTTCCTGCCGCACAGGCGAGCTCGGCGCTCGAAATCCTCAGACGCTTTCCGGCGGCGCAGCAATCGTGCCAGATCGGCGAGGTGGTCAAAAGAGACGGTGGTCTGATATTGGAGACAATTGTCGGTTCACGCCGCCAGCTGGATTTACTCAGCGCAGAACATCTACCGCGTATTTGCTGATATGCGGATATGTTGAACAAGGTCTGACAAGGCTGAAAATTGTAATGGCCAGAACATATTCAAGCCAAATAGAGCCGTTTTGATTGATCTCAAAGCATTATCAAGCAGACAGAGATAGCCTCGTGCGGCAAGCAAATTTGGTGTTGGATTGACCTATGTCCCCTCAAAAGCTCGATCGCGATGCACAGCGCCAAGCAGAGCATCTGCCTCATGCCATTGCGGCGCGAATTGGGTCCCCAAAAAGTGTCAACTATATACGCGATTGGATTTATGGCGGAATTGACGGGGCCGTAACGACATTTGCGATACTGGCAGGTATAGCTGGCGCGAACCTTTCAGCAGACGTCATGCTGATCGTTGGGATGGCAAACCTCCTGGCCGATGGTTTTGCTCTGGCGGCAGGTGACTATTCGGCGACCAAATCGGAGCAAGACGACTATGAGCGCCTTTTAAAACAGGAACAATATGAGATCCGCGAGATTCCCCACAGGGAACGCGAAGAGATCCGTCAAATTTTTATTTCGAAGGGATTTGAGGGAGATGACCTGGAACGAGTAGTTGAAATTATCACAGCCAATGAACAGCGATGGCTGAAAACAATGCTGACAGAGGAACATGGACTACCGGCAGAAATCAGATCACCAAGCATTGCTGCGTTTACGACTTTTTCGGCATTCTCAATTTGCGGCGCCGTTCCGCTCATTCCTTTTCTTATTAGTGCACCAAATTCACTTTTTCTCGCGGGCATTTTGACGGCCAGCGTATTTTTCGCAATCGGGGGAGTAAAGAGCCGTTGGTCTACCTCAACCTGGTATCTCTCAGGGCTGGAAACACTTATGATAGGAATGGCGGCGGCCCTGATTGCGTATGGGATTGGGGCTGGATTGCACACG
>JARFRJ010000268.1 GCA_029287305.1 Hyphomonas sp.
GAGGTGACGAGCACGGCCATATTGCCCGGCTGATGCTCATTCTTCCACATTTTCTCATGCGCGAGCGGGATATCGGCCCAACTCATCACCTCTGACATGCCCGGATCAATGCGGCGGTCTATGACAAGCTGATTGGCCGCAGAGGCCTGTTTCAAATGCGCAAAATGGCTGCCCTGGACCCGTTTCTGGCGCATCCAGAGGAAGCGGGCATCCATGGTGAGATTAAAGCCGGTCGTGCCCGCACAAATCACCACCATGCCGCCGCGCTTAACGACAAAAACCGAAACCGGCATTGTCGCTTCGCCCGGATGCTCAAACACCACATCGACATCCTTACGATCTGTGATTGCCCAGATAGCTTTGCCGAATTTACGACATTCGGCCATATAGGCCTTGAAGTCTGGTCCATTGACTTTGGGCAATTGTCCCCAACAATTGAAATCCTTGCGGTTCAGAACACCTTTCGCCCCCAGCGCCAAGACATGCTCTTTTTTCTCGTCTGAGGACACAACCCCAATAGCATGGGCGCCAGAGACGGCGCAAAGCTGTGTCGCGAAACTGCCAAGCCCGCCCGATGCGCCCCAAACTAGAACATTCTGGCCCGGCTTAAGTACATGTGGGCGATGTCCAAACAGCATGCGATAAGCGGTGGCCAGCGTCAGCATATAGCAGGCGCTTTCTTCCCAAGTTAGATGCTTTGGGCGCGGCATGCATTGGCGCGCCTGTACGCGGCAAAATTGTGCAAATGAGCCATCGGGCGTCTCATATCCCCAAATGCGCTGACTGGGCGAGAACATTGGATCGCCGCCATTGCATTCCTCATCATCGCCATCATCCTGATTGCAATGGATAACCACCTCATCGCCGGGCTTGACACGCGTTACCTTGCGGCCAACAGCCCAGACAATGCCCGCCGCATCCGAACCGGCAACATGAAAATCTGCTTTATGTACATCAAACGGAGAGATCGGCTCGCCCAGTGCGGCCCAAATGCCATTATAATTGACCCCGGCAGCCATGACGAGGACAAGAACTTCATCTGAATCAATCTCTGGTACGGGAACCTGCTCCCATTGCATCGCGGTTGAGGGCGGACCATGGCGGTCCCGGCGGATCGTCCACGCATGCATCATTTTCGGGACAACAAATTCCGGTGGCACTTCACCAAGTGCGTAAATATCCTTGACCTCTTGTGAGATTGCCATCATCGCCCTCCTGACGCTATAATCATATGTCTATATAAGACATAAAAATAAAATGCTGCAATGCACAAATGGCATTTATCAGACTCAGACATAAGTATAGGATAGGATAAATAAGCACATGCCCGTTGGTCCTTGGGTATTCATAGACGGGGTCTTTCAAAGCCACCAGAAAGCGCGGCTGTCACCTTTTGACCGCGGTTTCTTGTTTGGCCATGCCGCTTATGAAGTGATTGCTGTCTATGGCGGGCAGATGATTGATTGCGCGGCGCATCTTATGCGCCTTGAGCGCACGCTGGAGGGCATAAGCATTCCGATGCCCGCACAGGAGCTTGAGGGTCTTTTTCTGGAGCTGATGGCGCGTAATCAATTGTCAGAAGGCCTGATCTATTTACAGGTCAGTGGGGGCAGCTATGGCCTGCGGGATTTCGCAGGACCAGACGTGCTGACCCCGTCTCTTTTTGCCTATTGCGATAGGAAAGCCCTGATCACAGAGCCTGCCCGAACAGGTGCCGCAGCGATTACATTGCCCGACACGCGATGGGCGCGGCGGGATTTGAAAACCACCCAGCTCCTGTCTCAGGCTTTGGCCTATCGCGCAGCCAGAGAGGCGGGCGCGACAACCGCGCTGATGCATGAAGAAGGTCTGATTACAGAGGCCGCCTCGGCCAATGCTTGGATTGTATCGCCGGACCATCAATTGATCACGCGCGATCTGTCCCATAGTCTTTTACCGGGCATCACACGGCAAAGCCTGATTAGCCTGCTGGAAGAGATGCCTCTGCAGTTTGAAGAACGCGCCTTTAGTATAGAGGAGGCCAAATCGGCATCAGAGATTTTTACGTCCTCTTCCGGTGCAATGATTTTACCGATCATCCGGCTGGATGGGAAGCTGATCGCAAATGGCACGCCGGGCCCGGTCACACGCGCCGTGCAAAAGGCCTATTATCGCTATATTGGCGTAGATATTGACACTCAAATGGCTTGGTTGAGCTGAAAATGGGTCACGCAAATGCGTTCAATGTCAGAATGATCACTGGCACGGCTTGCAAAATCTGTCACTGCCCGGCATCCTGTGTCAGGAGAGCGTCTATAAATGGCGCGGCTTCTTTGAAAATATTTCATACAGCCAGCGGATAGGACACCCATGCCTGATTTTCAGCACTCCCCGGACCGGCCATGGATATTTCGTACATATGCCGGTCACTCAACGGCGGCGGCCTCTAATGCGCTGTATCGAGAAAATCTCGCGCGCGGACAGACCGGGCTTTCCATTGCCTTTGATCTGCCAACACAGACGGCGATGGACCCAGACCATGTTTTGGCGCGTGGCGAGGTCGGCAAGGTTGGCGTCCCTATCTCTCATCTTGGGGATATGCGCCTTCTGTTCAAGGACCTTCCCCTAGAAGAGATGAATACATCGATGACGATCAACGCCCCTGCCGCTTGGCTGCTCGCCCTATATGTGGCGCTGGCTGATGAGCGCGGCGATGATCGGGCAAATCTGCGCGGCACGACACAGAATGACATTATCAAGGAATATCTGTCGCGCGGCACCTATGTGTTCCCGCCTGAGCCGAGCTTGCGCCTCATTACGGATATGGTCACTTGGTGCTATACAGAAGTTCCGAAATGGAATCCCATGAATGTCTGCTCCTACCATCTGCAAGAGGCAGGCGCGACCCCGGAGCAGGAATTGGCCTATGCGCTTGCGACAGCTTGCGCCGTATTGGACGCGGTGAAATCTGGCGGAATGGTTCCTGAAGAAGACTTTGACATTGTGTTTGGGCGAATCTCCTTTTTTGTAAATGCTGGTGTGCGGTTTGTGACGGAGCTGTGCAAAATGCGGGCCTTTGTCGATTTATGGGAAGAAATTGGCCGCACACGCTATGGCGTAACATCGCCTAAAGCCTTGCGGTTTCGCTATGGCGTACAGGTCAACTCGCTGGGTCTGACAGAGCCGCAGCCGGAAAATAATGTCTATCGCATATTGATTGAGGCTTTGGCCGTAACCCTGTCCAAACGGGCCAGATGCCGGGCGCTGCAATTGCCCGCCTGGAATGAGGCGCTTGGCCTGCCGCGCCCTTGGGACCAGCAATGGTCCCTTCGCCTACAGCAAATTCTCGCCTATGAAACCGACTTGCTGGAATTTGAGGATTTATTTGATGGATCGCACATTATTGAAGCGAAAACGGAAAGCCTGAAGGCCAAAGCGCGTGAAAGCCTAGCTGAAATTGATGGCCAGGGCGGGGCGATGAAAAGCATTGCTTATATGAAAGAAAGCCTGGTCGGCGCGCATATTGAGCGCATTCAAGCGATTGAAGCGGGCACGCAAACGGTTGTCGGGGTCAACCGCTATCAAACCACCGCGCCCAGCCCGCTTAGCGCGGGTGAGGCGGCGATCCAGACCGTTGATCCCCTTGTTGAAGCGCAAGCCATTCGACAGCTACAGGCCTGGCGAAAAGAGCGTGATAGCGAGGCCGCCAAGCACGCCCTAGAGGCTCTGCAAGCGGCGGCGAGGTCCGGTGCAAATATCATGCCCCCCTCTATTGAAGCGGCCAAAGCCGGCGTCACGACCGGTGAATGGGGCGCGGCGCTGCGTCAGGCCTTTGGCGAATATCGCGGGCCAACCGGTGTTGCCTTGCACATTACCTCTCATGATAATCCGGAGGTTGAGACAGTAAAGGCGCGCATTGACAATATTTCTGAACGCTTGGGCCGTCAATTGACCTATGTGCTTGGCAAGCCGGGCCTCGATGGACATTCCAATGGCGCAGAGCAAATTGCCAGCCGGGCACGCGCCTGCGGCATTCAGACGATCTATGAAGGCATTCGGTTCACACCAAAAGAGATCGCCGCGCAAGCCAAAGAGGCCGAGGCGCACATTCTGGGCCTGTCCATCCTGTCCGGCTCTCATCTAGATTTGGTGCGCGACACACTCGCAGAAATGCGCGCGCTGGGGCTCAATATCCCTCTGGTGGTTGGCGGCATTATCCCCGAAGAGGATGGGCGTGCGCTGAAGCAAATGGGCGTTGCGCGCATCTATACGCCAAAGGATTATCAAATCACCGATATTATCAGTGATATCGCCGACATTGTCGAACTGCGCTATTTTGAAGTGGCGGATTAAGGCGCGCACAAACTGAAAATGTGAACAGATTTTATCTGTCGCATCTTTGCCATACCCTCCAGTTACATAATTTAGTTTATGGGGCTTAGTACATCCTTGACCAGCTTCAAACTCGCCTAGATTTGCATGCAGGTAAGCGGGCTTAATGTATGTAATTCAAAGCCGCT
>JARFRJ010000297.1 GCA_029287305.1 Hyphomonas sp.
TAATGGGTTTTGAAAAGGTGATACATGGCTGAAGATTACAAAGTGGCGGATATTTCGCTGGCCGAATTTGGACGTAAAGAGATTGCAATCGCAGAGACAGAAATGCCGGGTCTGATGGCCGCGCGGGAAGAATATGGCCCAAGCCAGCCTCTGAAGGGCGCGAAAATTGCCGGGTCTTTGCATATGACCATCCAGACAGCGGTATTGATCCAGACCCTTGAAGCGCTCGGCGCAGAGGTCCGCTGGGCCTCCTGCAATATCTATTCAACTCAGGACCATGCGGCCGCAGCGATCGCAGCCAGTGGCACGCCTGTCTTTGCCCATAAAGGCGAAACGCTTGAAGAGTACTGGGATTTTGCCGATAAAATCTTTACCTGGAGTGATGGAAGCCCCGCCAATCTGATCCTTGATGATGGCGGCGATGCAACCCTCTATCTCGTGCTTGGTGAAAAAGCGGAGACGGATATCAGCGTGCTCGACGCGCCCGGGTCTGAAGAAGAAGAGGCCCTTTTTGCCCAGATCAAAAAACGTATCGCGATGAGCCCGGGCTGGTTTGCACGAACCAAAGCGGCAATCAAAGGCGTGTCGGAAGAGACAACAACCGGAGTTATGCGCCTCTATCAAATGGCGGAACGCGGCGAGCTGACCTTCCCGGCGATCAATGTGAATGACAGTGTCACCAAGTCAAAATTTGACAATAAATATGGTTGTAAGGAAAGCTTGGTCGACGCGATCCGGCGTGGCACAGATACGATGATGGCCGGCAAGACAGCTTTTGTGGCAGGTTATGGCGATGTTGGTAAAGGCTCTGCGGCCTCTCTGGCGGGGTCCGGTGCCCGGGTGACGGTCGCTGAAGTGGACCCGATCTGCGCCTTGCAGGCGGCGATGGATGGATTTGATGTGCAGACATTAGACACTATGGCTGCCAAAGCGGATATTTTTGTCACCGCCACAGGCAATAAGGACATTATCACCATCGATCATATGCGCGCGATGAAAGACATGGCGATCGTCTGTAATATCGGGCATTTTGACAATGAAATTCAGGTCGAGGCTCTGCGCAATTACCAATGGACCAATATCAAACCGCAAGTGGATATGATTACCTTCTCGGATGGCAAGCGGATTATTCTGCTTTCAGAAGGACGTCTGGTGAATTTGGGCAATGCAACTGGGCATCCCAGCTTTGTCATGTCGGCGTCTTTTACCAATCAGACTTTGGCACAAATTGCCCTGCACCAGAATAAGGGCGAATATGGCCATAAAGTCTATACGCTGCCGAAATATCTTGATGAAAAAGTTGCGCGCCTGCATTTGGATAAGCTGGGGATTGGCTTGACCGAACTGTCCGGCGAGCAGGCAAGCTATATCGGGGTCGATACAACCGGGCCTTATAAGCCAGAGCATTATCGCTATTAAAGCAGTTACATTAAAGCCGCTACGATCCGTTTCTACTCGGACACGCTCTAAGTGCTAACCGCCAAACGTAGCGCTGCGCCCATCCCAAAAGGGGCAAGCGCCAGCGCAAACAAGGTCGAGGCCGCCAGAAAGTAAAATTCTGGCGGCGTTTGCATGGGGCTGGCCAAAACCAGCGCGCCAAAGATGGCTGTGGGCACATAAAAGGGCAGGGCAATCAGGGCAATCAACAAGCCGCCCCGCCTGATGCCGGCGGTCAGGCTGGCCCCTAACCCGCCCCATAAAAAGAAGCTGAGGCCGCCAAGTCCATAGCTGAGCGCCGCCTTTGGCATAAGCTCCGGCGAGAGGCCCAGCATAAAGCCAAGAACAGGGCTGAAAAGAACAAGCGGAAGGCCAGAAACCAGCCAATGGGCGAGGGTTTTAACAAGCGCGATCTGCGCCAAGGGGATGCCCTCCAGACTGGCCCATAATTCCAAAGTGCCATCTTCCAGATCAGACTGAAACAGGCGCTCCATGGTAACAAGCGACGCCAAAGCCAGGGCGATCCATAAAATCGCTCCGGAAATCTCTGCCAGCTGATCGCTATTGCCGCCGAGGGTTAACGGCACCAGAAGGGCGGCCCCAGCAAAAAAAGCGGCGGGCAGAAAACTGCCTGCACCGCCTGCCCAGGCCTCTTGTAAGGCTTGCTTGAAGGCGGCGCGCAAGGGCTGGGCCGATGCCTCTCTCATCATCGGGCCCTCATAATGTGATCTCATCCGTATTAGAAAGAGGGTGCGCCCCATGCACAGCCGCAATAATACCGCCGCCGCCTGCACGATGCGCCTTAATCATTTCTGTCAAAAGCGCGATGCCGGAGACATCCAGTTGAGAAAAAGGCTCATCGAGTAGCCAGAGCTTGCGCAGGTTTAACTGTGTCCGGGCTAAAGCGGTGCGCCGGGCCTGACCGGCGGATAAATACCGGGCGGGGACATCGCTCGCCTGCGTCAGCGAGAAGGCGCTTAATATTGCGTCAATATCCCCCTTTGCTCCCCAAGCTTTGGCCCAAAGCTGCAAATGATCGCGCGGTGTTTCATATAGTTTCAGTCCCGTTCTGTGGCCGACCCAATGAAAGGAGGAACGCCTTACCTCGCCTGTATCCGGGGGGATAAATCCGCACAGGATTTTCAATAGGGTTGTTTTGCCACTGCCATTTTCACCGCGCAAGATCAGGGCTTGCCCAGGGCTTATCGATATGGATACATCCCGGAACAGTATCCGTTCCCCGCGCATAATACCCAGATGATGGGCCTGAAACAAAGGCGTTGGTGTCATCATATGTGGTATTCAGGGGATGATGAGATCGGTCAAGAGTGTAAAGAGAGCCTACAGGCCCTTTATGTCTGAAAAGACCGTTTCTGGGTTATTCCCACGTCAAATTTAAATCCTTCACGACGGCCCTTTTGGGGAACGCGTTCAAGGGATTAAATGCCTGGGTGGGGTCTAAAGATGTCGGACTGGGTCTTGCCGATAGCCCAAAACCCGCACGATCAGGACATGTTCACTTTTGTGCTGGTAATAGATTGAGTGGGAACCATACTCGTAACGGCGTAAATTTGGGGCGATGAATTCATAGTCACTCCCCCAATCTGGATGATTGAAAAGGGTTTCAAACTTCTCGATCAAGCCATCATAATAAGAATCGGCTTGTCGCAAGCCGTAATTGGTAATGCCATAAAGATAAAGACGATCAAGATCGGATGTGGCCGTTTCACTGAGTTGGTAATTTTCCATCAGCTCTCAATCTTGCCAAAACATCCTGCCTTACATCTTCTGCGCTTTTTGAGCTGATGCCGCTATTCAGCCCTTCTTCGATCAGGGATCGCAATTCAAGCTCTGCCCGTTTTTTGTCTTGGTCACGGCGGATCAGATCACGAAAATATTCGCTGTCATTGCCATAGCGTCCGCTTTTGATTTGAGACTTTACCCA
>JARFRJ010000316.1 GCA_029287305.1 Hyphomonas sp.
AGATAGGATAAAACTCTATAATCAGGACGCCCATGCCTCTCAGGGATAAAGTAAAAAGGGCCCAAGCCGATGACGCCGACAGCTGTTGAGTTTAGACACGTCTCTCGCATTTTTACCTCGCTCTCTGGCGATGCCGTCCGAGCTTTGGATGGCGTGTCTTTCAAAGTGGCGCAAGGTGAATTTATCGCTCTGTCAGGTCCCTCCGGCTCTGGAAAATCAACGCTTATGGCCATTGCCGGCGCAATTGATAGCGGATTTGAAGGCTCAGTCTCTCTTTTTGGAGCTGAGGTGAGGCCCGGCGATATTCGTCAAGGCTTGAAATTACGTCGCCACTATATGGGCTTTATCTTTCAAAATTATCGCTTGGTCGAAACCTTGACCGCGCTGAAAAATATTCAACGACCGCTCCTCTTTAGAGGGTATGGCTTTCACCAGAGCAATAAATTGGCGAGGGAATTGCTTGAAAAATTTGGTCTATCTGAGGTTCAAAACCATCGGCCAAGCGAATTATCTGGCGGGCAACAGCAGCGGGTTGCCATTGCCAGAACACTCGCGCTGGACCCCGAGATTATCATTGCGGATGAGCCTACCGCAGCCCTCGACAAAGCCAATGCGGGCATTGTTCATCAATTCCTATCGGACCAAAGTCGCGCCGGAAAAACAATTATTCTTGGGACCCATGATCAAGACCTAGCGAGAAAGGCCGACCGCGTCCTGACTCTACGCAATGGGCATTTGAAGGCGGCGGGGCTATGAAACTACATGTCAGTCTGTATTTGGCATTTGCCGGTTTGGTGCAATCGCCCAGCCGGGCCCTTACCTCTTTCTTAAGCTTGATCATTGCCGTCCTTGCGCCGCTCCTCGCTTTTGGTGTTTCTCAAGGCTTGACACAACAAATACTGGATTATGCGAACTCAATTGATGAGAAGGAACTTGTCATATCGAGCAGCTCCGATGCTGAGGGTTTCAAAATAACACTAGACGTTTATCAGGATTTAAAGCGGTTGGCAGGCCCTGACATTATTTCAGGGGCCTCACAACAATGGTTTGCCGTGTCAACCAGCTATGAAGGCCGCCTCCACAGCGCTGATATTATTGGTATATCCGGAGATATGATCAAGGCGCAAGGCAGAGAAATGATCTCCGGCGTCGCGTTCAATCCGGACAGCATGTCACAGGGCCCGGTGGCTTGTTTGATTGAGGAAGCCTATTTGCGCCAATTGGGGCGCATGGATGCGCCGCATTCCATTTATGTCGAGGGAGGCCTCTGCCAGATTCATGGTGTTGTTAGCCATGACCCGCGATACCCGCATTCTTTCCGTCCAAATATATTAATCCCTTTGCAAGATGCCGAAAGGATTATGCACTATGCTGAAATTACCAGTGGAAATACGCACCGGGCAATGAGCCAAGGAAACCCTTATAATGAAGCGCGCTTTCGCTTTGCAAGCCGGGATGATCTGCTGGATTTCAAGCAAAAACTCCTAGATACGTCCGCTTGGGCAGGCACCGATCTGGCCCTGATACAAAGTGAAGATATGTATCATTATAATCTTGATATAGACGCCATGCTTCAATTGAGGCGAAATTCGAATTATTTCATGATGGCAATACTCTTTATCATTGCCTTGTTTATCTTAATGAATTTATACAATATTTTAAATTTGAATTTTCTGAGCCGGAAAAGTGAATATGTGACATTGAGCGCCATGGGTGCCCGTGCACGCCAATTGGTTCTCATCAAGCTCATGGAGATCAGCGTGCTAGCGATCTTGGCTGGCAGTTTAGGCATATGGATGACGCTATTCATGCTGGATTATATCAAGGCCATGACGGGATGGAGGATTATTATTGATATTTATGTGATTGTTCAGGCCCTATCCGTTTTAGGCCTGCTTTATATAATTTTATCGCTGCTTGGCGTGTATAAAATACTCTCTGTAAATCCTGTGTCCGCCTTGAAAGAGGCTTGATAAAGACCGTCTGAACACATAGTCCTTTCTATCAAGCCGTTGATCTTTTCTGGCTCTGATCAAAAAGGGATATATGATGCCTCAAACCCTCCTTCTCTTGCCGGGCGATGGGATTGGCCCGGAAGTGATCGCCGCCGCGCGGCGTATAGCCGAAGCTGTCACGCCGGACATTCATCTGGAAGAGGCCTTGGTCGGCGGCGCGGCCTATGACGCATATGGAACCCCCCTGACCGAAGAGACACTGGCGCAGGCCAAAGCCTCAGATGCAGTGTTGCTTGGCGCGGTGGGCGGACCCAAATGGATAGATAATCCGCGTGATAAGCGTCCTGAAATGGGGCTTTTACGCTTACGTAAAGCGCTGGATGTCTATGCCAATCTTCGCCCAGCCTATTGTTTCTCATCTCTTGTTGAGGCATCAAGTTTGAAATCAGAACTTGTTGAGGGGCTTGATATTCTGTTCGTGCGGGAATTGACAAGCGGCGTCTATTTTGGAACTCCAAGGGGGATTGAGGTGAATGAGGCGGGCGAAGCCTATGGGTATGAAACCTCCAAATATACAGAAAGTGAAGTTCGCCGCGTCACTCAAACGGCGCTGGC
>JARFRJ010000312.1 GCA_029287305.1 Hyphomonas sp.
CACCCCGCCACCACCGAGAACTACACTAGAGTTGGATCGTCGGCAGCGTCAGATGTGTATAAGAGACAGAGTCTGACCAGTGATGAAGAGCAGGTTGAAGCGGTGATACGACTGCAAGGGACAATGCCATGAAACGTATCCTCCTTATCCTGGCTTTTTGTGTCACGCTGATAGGCACTTTTCTGGCCTATATGCCGCTTGCTTTTGCGCTGGATCAGGCTGGGGCCCGTCAGGCCGGCCTGTCTTGGTTGCAGGCTGAGGGGAATATCTTTTCGGCTCGGCTGTCCGGCGTCTCTGTACAATCGCAATCTATTGGTACAGTCGAAGCGCGATTGAGGCCGCAAGCCCTGTTAACGGGAAAACTTGGCTATACGCTCACTTGGACAGGCCGGGCCAGTCAGGGCAATGCGCTTATATCTTTAGGCTTTGGTGGGGCGGCGCTTTCCAATATGCAAGGTGTTGTGCAATTGGAGCATATCCGCGGATTGGCCAGCGAAGTGCGTAATATACGCGCAAGGGTGAATATGCAGGATGTGGCGATTAACCCTTTAGGCGGAGCCTGTAAAACCGCTTCAGGGCAAGTCACCAGTGATGTGCTGGAAAGACTGGTTGTCGATTATGGTTTGGCAAGCACACCGCTACGTGGCACAATAGATTGTGATAATGAGACCTTGAATTTAATTATGAACGGGTCTTTGGACAATCAATATGGCATAAATGTTATTTTGCAATATCAGGCGGACCGCCTAGATGTGAATATGACAATTGCCAGCCGTGATGATGTGCTGGGTGCATTTTTAACACCGCTCGGTTTTGAAGCCACACAAGGTGGCTATAGATATAGACAAAGTATAGATTTGGCAGGTGGATGATATGGCTTTGAGATTTCTTTTCTCTTTACTCCTTCTAGGCAGTATGGGGGCTTGTGCGAGCAGCAATATCAGCGAAACTATGCCGAGTTTACCAAAAGCCTTCAAGGCCTCTGAAGAGGAACCGGTAAAGATAAGCCGTAATTCCCTCAAGCCTCAAACTTTAAATCCCGGTGAGTGCGGACTTTTTCTGTGGAATAAGACGGACCCGTCGCAGTTCATTTTTTTCGTCAAGGCTGGCGAATCGACCGCAAAATTTTATCTGGAGGGGCAAACCGAAACCCTTCAGCTTTTGTCCACAAAGGGCGATATATTTGGTCAGTTCCTGACCGAGCAAAACTATCAGACGGCCACCAAGCTTAATATTGCACTGAGTTTTCGACCTGGAAAGATTATGCAGGAAGGTCAGCGTATTGAGCAAGGTCGATTGCAATATCTCAGCAGGGAAGGTTGGTTGAATGTGCAGCCTGTGGTTGGCGTACGTGCCTGCCGTGCCTCTCAATCTGAAAATGCGAGTTCAGTTATTCTGAACACGCCATAAATCACCCGTCACCGCATATACACTTTGTGCGCGCATCATACTTAGTGCCTGAATCCAGTATCTGACAGGGGTTGAGTTTTAAGTTCTTTCGCAAAGCAGCTTAGCGTAAAGTCTTCTGTCTGATCTAAAGATTATTATTCTGATCTAAAGACACTTATAAAGTGAAAATTTCATGCCATCTCTGAGCGCTTTTTCGTCAAGTCATCGGGCAAGCTTCATGCTCATGCTGATCATGGCCGGGATCTGGGGCAGTGTTTATATTTCAGGGCTTATGCTGCCGGGGCTTGGCTTATCGCTGCTCCTAGCGGCCTGCCTTTTGCTTATAAGCTGGTATGATTTTGATCATTACCGTATTCCTAATTTTCTAAGTTTGCCCCTGATCGCGGCTGGATTGGTCTGGGCGTTTTTTCAGCCAGATGCACCGCTTTCAGAGCACCTTTCCGGGGCCGCGATGGGTTATGGCCTGATTTGGGCCATACATGTCTCTTGGCTGAAATTCCGCCAGATTGAGGCGATTGGAATGGGCGATGCCAAATTACTGGCCGCAGCGGGTGCTTGGCTGGGTCTGCTTAGCCTGCCTTTTGTTCTGCTTGTCGCCTCTATCAGCGCATTACTCCTGATTTTGTGTCAAGCGCTGATCTTTCGAAGCGGGATATCCATGCAGGACAAGCTGGCCTTTGGGCCATTTCTCGTGCTTGGCTTCTGGACTGTCTGGCTGTTGCAGGATGTGCTGAGGATAAGTTTGAATGTGTAGAGCGTGTCTGTAATATTTTCAGATATAGCGGCATGTCTTCAATTCTGCCTTGGTTCAAGCGGTCTGCACCATATCGGCGATCATCTTAGCCATGGTCTCGCTCGCTTCAGCGCCCTGAATAATGCCGCGTCGATTAAGGATAAAGCTGGGGACGCCCTTCAGGCCAATCGATTTAAAATAGGCGCAGGTCTCATCAATATAAGCCCGATCTGCCTCGCCGGCTAAAAGATCACCGACAAGACCCGGGTCGAGCCCTATTCTGGCGGCAATGTCTGTCAGAACTTCATCAGTGCCAATATCGCGGTGCTCGGTGAAATAAGCCTGAAACAGGGCCTCCTTGGCCGCCCAGCCTTTCTCCTGACCTTGTGCCCAATGGACGAGCCGATGCGCATTGATCGTATTTGGTTGGCGCTTTATCCCCTCAAAAGCAAACGGAATGCCTTCTGCCTCGCCATAGGTCTCCAGAGCCTCTCGCATGACATGCCAACGGTTTTTTTGCTCGGGATTTTCATGCCTAGACCCGAATTTTGTGCGCATATAGGCGCGATAATCTAGCCCGTCTTGCGGGATGGTCGGGTCTAACTGATAGGGTCGAAAGAGGGTTTGAACCGATAGTTCTGGCAGTAATGCCAAAGCACTCTGCAATCGCCTGAGCCCCAGCCAGCACCAAGGGCAAACCAGGTCAGAGACCATTTCAATAACAATGTCCGGTTTCACGTCTCTTTTATTGAGGGCGGCAACTGTCTTGGCGTGCAAGCTTTTTTCAAGACGGTGATATAATCGGGTTGCACTTCCATTTTTTGCGTGATGCCCTTGGCGTGTAATAATTGATGCGCTTTGGGCAGCTTATAGCAGGGCAGATGCATAAACATGTGATGCTCGCAATGATAATTGACCCAATAGGGGGCAATCAAAGCCCGCTCAATCCAATTTGCATGCGTTGTGCGGGCATGGCGCAGCGGGTCATCTGCATCAGGAGTGACGGCATGTTCGGCAATATTGCGCAGCCGCGTGACAAGTGGAAACCAGGTTGCCATTGGCAAAAGCCAAAGGACAAAATAGGCCCACCCATATCCAAGCGCGGTTAAAAGGATCAAAAACAGTAGATTAAAAATAAGGAAAGGCATCACAGCTTGCCGCGCCGTCTGGGATCGGTTTTCTGCTCCGGGTCCAGGCTTAAGGCCAAGCCCAAAGGCATGGGCGATTTGAGTGCGCCTTTGCTTGATAAATGTCTGTCCGGTAAGATCGCGAATGATTTTACGGCGTAAGGATGCCGGGCTTATGGGGAAGGGTTTGGAAAGGATCAGGTCCGGATCCTCAGCTTGCTGGGCATATTTGTGGTGCTGCAAATGATAGGGGCGATAGGCGGCCAGTGAGCCCCCATAAGCAGGCCCGCAAAACAGATTGGACAAGATATCATTCACTCTTTTATCAGGGTATAGGCCGCCATGGGCCGCCTCATGCTCCAATATGGCAAGCCCCAGCTGGCGAGTTCCGATCAGCATGATAGAGAGCGGGATAAAGAGCGGTTGCCATATTGCCAATGCCATAGCCAGCAGAATAATGCCCCAGCAATGGGCAATCAGAGCCGGGCCCATAAAGCGGTATCGCCGGGTTAAAGTGGTCCATTCGTCCGGCGTGAAAAAGTCTGAAGGTTTAACGCGTTTGGCAACTGGCATAGCAATTATTATATAAGTGCCTGAAGCCTGTCTGTGAAGAGGGCTTAAGCGGACCCGGAAAGCGTGCGCACAAGACTTTCCAGAAAAAAGCCGAGGCAGACGATAAGCCCGGCCCAGAGATTGGACTTAAAGGCGCTCAGTGCCGAGCCGTCACTATTTTTGGTGATACGCCGATATTGCCAAGCCCCTTGCATCAAAAATCCGCTCACCATGAGGGCGGCGATAATCCCCAAACCATTTATCCAACAGACCAACGCCAAGAGTATGGCGCACGCAAAATGGCAGGTAAAAGCAAAGGCAGGCACATGGTCACCGAATAGAAGGGCGGTGGATTTTATCCCCATCAGCGCATCGTCTTCGCGGTCCTGCAAGGCATAGATCGTGTCATAAGCGACGGTCCATAGAATGAGCGCTAGATAGAGCAGGATATGGCTGACCTGTAGACCGCCCAGCGTTGCGCCAGCCACCAATAGTCCCCAATTAAAGGTCATCCCCAGCCAAAGCTGAGGCCAATAGGTCAGGCGTTTCATAAAGGGGTAGAGTGCGACCAAAGGCAGGGCACATAGCGCAACTAATTTGGCAAAAGGGGGCAAAAAAAGCCAGACAAGGAAACCAATGGCAAGCTGTACGAGCAAAAAGGCATAGGCCGCCTTCAAACTGATCAGCCCGGCTGGTATGGGCCGCGCTGCAGTGCGGGCGACCCCGGCATCAAGGTCACGATCTGTAATATCATTCCAAGTGCATCCTGCGCCGCGCATGGCCACCGCGCCAAGCGTAAAAAGAAGCGCCCATCCCATCAGTGACAGGCATAGACCAGAGCTTAGACTGGAGAAGGCCAGCCCAATCCAGCAGGGCAAAACCAGAAGCCATATGCCGATCGGTCTATCCAGCCGCGCCAGCGATATATAGGGCCGCGCCGCGTCAGGTACGCGCTCAAACAGCTTTATTTTGACCGCATCTGCAGGCTGGGAAGCCCGGTGCGCGTTGGATGTGTCGGCGCGTGAGGGGAGGGGGTCAGTCATAAAGAGCTCTTTAAAGCGTGTCGAAAGCTAGAGATATAGCTTATTTTTGTTTTTTACGTCAGCAAAGACAAGTATAGGTTTTTAAAAGCCTGCTCAAAACGGATGCTTGCTCATGGCCCATATTCCCCGTTTATATATTGAGACAGAGTTTCGCGCAGGCCGCGAGGTCTCTCTCAACACGGATCAAATGCATCATTTGAGACATGTCCTGCGCCTTAAGCAAGGCGCATCAGTGAAGGCATTTAACGGGCAAGACGGCGAATGGCTGTGCGCGCTTGTCGGGCAGAGCAAACATATAGCGCTTAAGATTGAGAAGAAATTGCGCGATATGCCAGCACACCAGACGCCCGCATTGACCCTGGTTTTTGCGCCGATCAGAAAGGCACGCCAAGATTTTATGATGGAAAAGGCGACAGAGCTCGGCATTGCCCATTTGCAGCCCGTTAAGACCGCCTATAGCCAAATTCACAGCCTCAAATCAGAGCGCATAAGAGCCCAGCTTATTGAGGCGGCCCAGCAGAGCGAACGTTTGGATATTCCTGCGCTTTATGAGCTTTGCTCGCTTGACAGCCTGCTTGAGACTTGGCCGGAATGCAGGCCGCTGATTTTCTGCGATGAAGCGGGCGGCGGCGCGCCTCTGCTGGCAGTTTTAAACGCTTTGCAGAAAGCGGCGGATAAGCCGTTGGACGGCGCGGGTATTCTTATCGGGCCTGAGGGTGGATTTTCCCCTGAGGAGCGGGCGCGAGTGAAAGCCTTTTCCTTTATTCAGCCTGTCAGCCTCGGTCCAAACATATTGCGCGCTGAAACAGCAGCATTGAGCGCGATTGTGATTTGTCAGAGCGCCCTTGGCGGCTGGGGCTAAACTGGCTATGTCCTAAAAGCATTAAAAGGAATCCCTGAATATGACGACCCCGACCTCTGATATTGATGAAAATGCGCCGCCAATTGAAAATCGCGCAGAGCTGATTGAGTGGATTGCGCAGGGCGAAAAGCCTAAAAGCGATTGGCGTATCGGGACAGAGCATGAAAAGTTTGGCTTTTTGAAAGAGGGATTGCGGCCTGTGCCTTATGAAGGGGCGGCCTCTATAAGTGCCTTACTGACGGGGCTGCGTGATAGATATGGCTGGCAGGGTCTGTATGAAGGTGAAACCCTGATTGGTTTGAAACGCGACGGTGCCAGCGTCTCTTTAGAGCCTGGCGGGCAGTTTGAACTTTCCGGCGCGCCTTTGGAACATATACACCAGACCTGTAATGAGGTGGGACGCCACCTGTCTGAAGTACGCGCTATTGCCGACCCGCTGGGGATTGGCTTTTTGGGGCTCGGCTTTTCTCCGATCTGGAGCCTTGAAGAGACCCCGATGATGCCGAAAGGCCGCTATGGTATTATGAAAAATTATATGCCGAAAGTGGGGCGGCTTGGCCATCAGATGATGTTTCGCTCCTGCACGGTTCAGGTCAATCTCGATTTTGACAGTGAAGCCGATATGGTCAAGAAAATGCGCGTCTCTCTGGCCCTGCAGCCTCTGGCGACGGCTCTATTTGCCAATTCGCCTTTCGCCGAAGGGCGTACAAATGGCTTTTTATCCTACCGCGCGCATGTTTGGAGCGATACCGATCCGGATCGGACAGGCATGCTGCCCTTCATGTTTGAGGACGGGGCAGGCTATGAAGCCTATGTCGATTATGTGCTGGATGTACCGATGTATTTTGTCCGCCGGGGCAAAGCCTATCTAGATTGTGCAGGCCATTCCTTCCGGGATTTTATGGCTGGCAAGCTGGCCGTTTTACCTGGAGAAAAGCCGCGCATGGCAGACTGGGAAGATCATCTCTCAACCCTCTTTCCGGAGGTCCGGCTAAAGCGGTTTTTGGAGATGCGCGGTTCTGACAGTGGGCCTTGGGATTCGCTCTGCGCCATGCCCGCTTTTTGGGTCGGCCTCCTCTATGACAGGGACGCCCTGAACGCCGCTTGGGACCTCGTCAAAGATTGGAGCGAGGCCGAGCGCGAGGCGATGTATCGGACCGCTCCGGCAAGGGGGCTGAAAGCCTTTGCGCCGGGGGGGCGTGTATTACAGGATATTGCCAAAGACATTCTACAGATTGCCGCCAGCGGGTTGAAGCGCCGGGCCCGCCTGAATGCATCCGGGGATGATGAAAGCGGATTTCTGCATGATTTACATGAGATCGCTGAAAGCGGCCTCAATCCGGCCAATCGTTTGCTGAATGCCTATCATGGCGATTGGGATCAGGATTTGACCAAAGTATTTCAAACCAAGGCGTATTAAGGCGTAGAGACAATTTAAGTTTTTGGTGTTTCCAACTATGCCGACTACTGATTCGGAATGCTTTTTTGGAGGGAGCTAATACCAAAGCTTCTGAATATGCCTGAAATAAACACACGTAAAAAACAGACTGCGTGGGGCCAAAACAATCAAAACAGTCTATTTTCAATCAGTAAAAAGTTGATGGGCAGGCCATCGCGGATCCAATTTGTACGTATATTGACTCCGATGATATTTTATAATTCTTGTGCTCTCTCCATGATTTGTTATGGACGAAAAGCGCTTCTACAAGAAGCCTAATTGTAAATTTTGTTAAGGTCTTTATCATTTTGAAAAATCATCTTTTGAAAACATGTTCAGCACTTATCGTGTTCGGGGTAATTGTTGCGTGCGGGGCAGATAAGGCGTCTGTGCCACCAAATTTACCAGAAGCAGGCTCCGGCCCTGTATCACCCCCACCACCTCCGCCGCC
>JARFRJ010000343.1 GCA_029287305.1 Hyphomonas sp.
AAATGGCTTTCGCCAAGAAGGGGCGCTGGGTTCGGGCTTTGTGATCTCCGAGGATGGACTGATTATCACGAATAATCATGTGATTGAAAAAGCCGATGAGATTGAAATCGTTTTCTCCAATGGCAAGCGCCATATGGCGCACTTGATTGGGCGCGATGTGGACACAGATTTGGCGGTCCTGAAAGTCAATAGTCCGGCCCCGCTTGCCTATGTCCGTCTGGCTGATAGCGATGAGGCCGAAGTTGGCGATTGGGTGATGGCCATCGGTAATCCGCTTGGATTTGGCGGCTCTGTTTCTATTGGTGTGATCTCGGCGCTGGACAGGGATATTCGCTCTGGGCGCTATGACAGTTTTATTCAGACAGATGCTGCGATTAATCGGGGGAATTCCGGCGGGCCCTTATTTACGCTTTCAGGCGAGGTCATTGGTGTGAATACAGCTATTATCTCCCCATCAGGTGGCTCAATCGGCATCGGCTTTTCCATACCGTCCAATCTTGTGCGCCAAATTACCGGACAAATTATTGAGCTGGGGGCCCCGCGCCGGGGGTGGCTGGGCGTTAATGTCGATCCGATGACAGAGCCTCTGGCTGAGGCCTTCGGGCTTGATACGATGACGGGCGTGATTGTGACCCATATCGTTGAGGACGGTCCGGCGGCCCTTGCTGATATGCGTCTGGGTGATGTCCTATTGCGCTTTGATGGGCGGAAAATTGAGAATGTTCGTGGCTTGTCACGTATTGTTGCCGATACAGACATTGGCAAAAGTGTTGAGATTGCCCTTCTCAGAAAAGATCAACCTCTCAACTTACAGGTTGAATTGGGCGAATTGGAGCGCGAAGAGGACGAGGAAACTCCGATTAAGTTTCCAGAGGTCAGCCTTGCTAATAATTCAGCCGGTTTATATACAGGTCCTTTGGATGACACAGCGCGGCGTGTGCATAATATCAGCCGGGATATTCAAGGCGCCCTTGTTTTGGAGGTTGCCCCGAACGGTCCGGCCTTTGGTAAGCTACGCAAGGGTGATGTGATCACACAGGCTGCGTTTGAGCGTGTGAGCGATGCAGGTGATTTTGCGCGTATTCTGGCCGCCGCGGAAAAAACTCCGGGCAAGCCCTTGCTTTTGCAAATCAAGCGCCAGGGCCGGGACGTTTTCTTCGCGATTGAGATTAAGCTTACAAGCTGAAACGGTTTATTTTAGCCCGGACACGCGCTAGCCTGCAAATTCATCTGCATGATACCCTTGAAACAACAGGGCCGCCCTTAAATCGGTTTGGGTAATTTGTGCATCCGCTTCAGAGGCGACAATGGGTTTGGCTTTATAGGCAATGCCAAGCCCGGCGGCCTGGATCATATCAAGATCATTTGCGCCGTCGCCGATCGCTAGGCTTTCTTCAGGGCTCATGCCCTTTTGTGCGCAAGAAAGCAAAAGCCTGTCGCGCTTTGATTCGCGGTCCAGAATAGGCTCTGCCACGGTCCCGCTAAGATGGGCACCATCATCAATCAGCGTGTTTGCATAATTGGCGTGAAATCCCGCGGCGGCAGCAACTTTCGCGGTAAAAGCGGTGAAGCCGCCGGACACAAGCAGGCAGAGCGCTCCTTTGGTTTTCATTGTCTGGACGAGTGTTTTTGCCCCTGGGTTCAAATTGATGCGCGTTTGATAGCAAGCCTCAATCACATCTATGGACAGGCCTTTGAGCTTATCAACACGCTCTATCAGCGCCGCTTTAAACTCAATTTCGCCAGCCATAGCGCGGGCCGTAATCGCGGCAATCTCGTCTTTTATACCCGCATAAGCGGCCAATTCGTCGAGGCATTCCTCAGCGATAATAGTCGAATCCATATCACATATAAGAAGCTGTTTTTTTCGGGTCTTCTCTGACAAGAGAGCCCAATCGCCTTGAAATTCGGCGCATTCGGCCTTTAAAGACATATATTGATCTTCTGTTTGCAGAGAAAAAGTCATTTCAGCCGCACTTAAACCAATATTTGAACTATTTTGCGTCAATATGCGCGTTTTCGAGCAGGTCTGCACATTGTCAGCCTTTTCCAACGCCTCGCGAAAACGTTCCAAAATCTCCATTTCCTGATTCAGCGCAGCGCGCACACCCACAAGCGCATATTCGCCAATTTTGAACTTTTCGGTCATAAGCGGGCCTTACCCCTTTTTATTTTTCTGCCTAAGCTTTAACTACTGTCTATGACAACTGCAATCTTAATTCACGGACCAACAGCCAGCGGAAAGACACCGCTTGCTATAGCGCTGGCCGGAACGCTCGGCGGTGAGATTATCAATGCCGACAGTATGCAAGTCTATCAGGATTTAAATATTCTCACAGCGCGCCCAACTGAAACCGATATGGCGAAAGCTCCGCATCATCTGTTTGGACATGTCGATGCGGCCACACGCTATTCTACCGGGGCGTGGCTGAAAGAAGCGCAAGCGCGCATAGATGACATAAAGACGCGTGGGAAAATACCGATTATTGTAGGCGGAACAGGGCTTTATCTCCTGACCTTGACTGAGGGGCTGGCGCAAATTCCGCCCGTGCCAGAGGATATTCGGGCAGATGTGCGTAAAATTATGCAAGAAGAAGGTGGGGCTGGGCTGAAAGAGCGTCTCTTCAAGGTTGACCCTGCCAGCGCAGAACGCCTCAACAAGGGAGACCGACAAAGATTATCCCGCGCCTATGAGGTTTGGTTAGCCACAGGTCTGCCCTTTTCCAGTTTTAAAGAGACCCGGTCAGAGCCTGTCCTTGCGCCTGATACCTGGCTCGGTATCACCTTGATGCCGCCGCGGACGAAAGTCTATGCGCGCATCGACCGACGCTTTAAAGCTATGCTTGTGGAAGGGGCCATGGACGAGGTGCGCCAGCTTGCGGCGCGAGATCTCGACCCTGAACTTCCGGTGATGAAAGCCCATGGCATGCCTTGGCTGAGCGCCTATATACGCGGGGAAATTGATGCCGATATGGCCGCCAATTATGCCAGCCGCGACACACGGCGCTATGCCAAACGTCAATATACTTGGATCAGCCGTCAATTCCCGTTTTGGCCGAGAATTCCCGGCGAAGACCTTGAAAAGCGCAAAAAGGTAATTCTTGCCCTTTATCGGGAGATTGACGCGGTGCATTAGGGCGGTTATGCCTGTATCCGGTAAGGATAAGTCATGTATATGCCTAAAGTTCTCGTGATATAGCGCCTCTTCGGGAGTGTCCATGCTCTCGGACTGGCGCATATATGTTAAGGCTCTCCAAGGGGAGCCTTTTTTGTTCATTTCATCTCAAATAAGGAAAAGTCTATGACCGGGGTGATAGAAAAAGAAGAAAAAGCTGAAGCGATGACAGGCGCAGATATTGTCATTCGCGCCCTGAAAGAGCAGGGTGTGGATACGATTTTCGGCTATCCAGGCGGGGCTGTGTTGCCGATTTATGATGCGATTTATCAATCCGGAGCAGGCGATATTCGCCATATTCTTGTGCGTCATGAACAGGGCGCAGGGCATGCGGCTGAAGGCTATGCCAGATCGACGGGAAAATGTGGTGTGGCGCTGGTGACCTCCGGGCCCGGCGCAACCAATATGGTGACACCGATTGCCGATGCAATGATGGATTCTATTCCTATGGTTGTGCTGACAGGCCAGGTTCCCAGTCATTTGATTGGGACAGATGCCTTTCAGGAGTGCGATACTGTCGGTATTACGCGTTGCTGTGCCAAGCATAATTATCTGGTGCTGGACACAGATGATCTGGCCCGTACTATTCATGAAGCCTTTTATGTTGCCACATCCGGTCGACCCGGCCCGGTCGTGATTGATATTCCCAAAGATATCCAATTTGCCAAAGGGCTCTACCAAACCCGTCAAAGCGTGCATTTGCCGACCTATCGTCCGCAAACCGAGCCAAATTTGACGAAAATTGAGGCGGCTGTGCGGTTGATGAAAGCGGCCAAACGTCCGGTCTTCTATACGGGTGGCGGCGTTATCAATTCCGGTGATGCGGCGAGCACGGCCTTGCGAAAACTGCAAGCCTTGACCGGCTTTCCCGTCACCTCCACCTTGATGGGGCTTGGAGCGTTCCCGGCTACCCATAAAGACTGGCTTGGCATGCTCGGCATGCATGGCAGTTATGAGGCTAATAATGCCATGCATGATTGTGATTTGATGATTTGCGTCGGCGCGCGCTTTGATGATCGGGTGACGGGCCGGATTGATGCCTTCTCCCCCGGCTCAAAGAAAATCCATATTGATATTGATCCCTCCTCCATTAATAAGACCGTGCGTGTCGATCTGCCGATTATTGCCGATTGTGCAAAAGCGCTCAACGCGCTGATTGAGACTTGGCAGAAAGATAATAGCGCACCGCCCTCACTTGTCGCCTGGCAGCAGGAGATTGCGCTCTGGCGGGGCCGTAAATGTTTTACATATCAAGAGGATAAGCAACTCATCAAACCGCAATATGCAATCGAGCGGCTGTATGAATTGACCAAATCGCGCAACACCTATATCACAACCGAAGTTGGCCAGCATCAGATGTGGGCGGCCCAGCATTATCATTTCGATGAGCCTAATCGCTGGATGACTTCCGGTGGGCTCGGCACAATGGGATATGGCTTGCCAGCGGCGATTGGTGTTCAGGTCGCACATCCGGACGCGCTTGTTATCGACATTGCCGGGGAGGCGAGCGTGCAAATGGTCATGCAGGAAATGTCGACCGCTGTGCAGCATGATCTACCCATCAAAATCTTTATTCTCAATAATGAATGGATGGGCATGGTGCGCCAATGGCAGCAATTGCTGCATGGTGAGCGCTATTCCCATTCCTATTCAGATGCCCTGCCAGATTTTGTGAAACTGGCCGAGGCCTATGGCGGCATGGGCCTGCTCTGCAATCATCCGGGCGATCTGGACGCTCAGATTGAGGCGATGATCGCTTATAATGGTCCTGTCATTTTTGATTGCCGTGTCACCAAGGATGAGAACTGCCTGCCCATGATCCCATCAGGGGCCGCCCATAATCAGATGATTCTTGGCGAGATTGTCGGCGATGAAATTGATGAGAAAGGCAAGGCACTGGTATGATCTGCTCAGCTTTATGCAATTCTCACTTAAGCCCTCTGGATATGGACAGGCACCTGCTTTGCCAAGAGAAAAAGGGGCCTCTTCATGTCTGAGCCTGATCCGCAGAATATGCCCGCCTCGGCCTATGATATGTCACATGCGGAGGAACGCGATGAGCGCCGCACGCTTGCCATTATGGTTGATAATGAGCCTGGCGTCCTTGCCCGCGTCGTTGGCCTCTTTGCTGCGCGGGGCTATAATATTGAAAGCCTGACGGTCGCGGAGGTGGATGAGACACGCCATCGCTCGCGCATCACCATTGTTACCTCAGGCACGCCGCATACGCTGGAACAGATTGAAGCCCAGCTTTTGCGTCTCATACCTGTTGGCAAAGTGACCGACATTACCAATTCTAAGCGCGGCGTGGAGCGCGAACTTGCCCTTTTCAAAGTCTCCGGCAGCGGGGAAAAGCGTGTCGAAGCTTTGCGCATCGCCGAGATTTTCCGTGCCCGCGTGATTGATACAACCAATGCCAGCTTCATTTTTGAACTGACAGGCGCCAGCGATAAGATTGACCAGTTTCGCGAGCTGATGCGCCCGCTTGGCCTTGTCGAACTGTCCCGCACCGGCGTTCTCAGCATCAAACGCGGCGCTGAAAAGGGGTGAGAATATCCCTTAAAACACGCTGCAAATTTTATTTCCCATCTTATCAGGAGCTATTGTAAAAATGAAAATCTATTATGAACAGGACGCAGACCTTGCCCAAATCAAGGCCAAGAAAGTTGCTGTCATTGGTTATGGCTCGCAAGGCCATGCGCATGTGTTGAATGCCCGCGATAGCGGCGTGGAACATATCTGTGTCGGCTTGCAGGAAAGCTCTAAATCCCGCGCCAAATGTGCCGCAGAAGGCCTGACCGTGATGACGCCCGCCGAAGCGACCAAGTGGGCGGATGTGGTCATGATCCTTGTGCCGGACGAGTTGCAGGCCGTTCTCTGGGCCAATGAGATTGAGCCACATGTCCGCGCCGGGCAGCATATTATGTTCGGCCATGGCTTTAACATTCACTATAATCTGGTCCGCCCGATGGACGGGGTGGATATATCACTTTCAGCCCCGAAAGGGCCGGGCCACACTTTGCGGGCGCAATATCAGATGGGCTTTGGCCTGCCAGGCCTGATCGCCATTCATCAGGATGCCACCGGCACGGCCCATGAGGTCGCCCTCTCTTACTCCAAAGCCATCGGCAATACCCGCGCCGGGGTGATTGAGACGAGCTTCAAGGAAGAAACAGAAACAGATCTCTTCGGCGAGCAGGCGGTCCTGTGCGGCGGGATTGTCGAACTGATCAAGGCCGGTTTTGAAACCTTGGTCGAGGCTGGATATGCCCCCGAAATGGCTTATTTTGAATGCCTGCATGAGACCAAGCTGATTGTTGATCTCATCTATGAGGGGGGTATTTCAAATATGAATTATTCCATCTCCAATACGGCTGAATATGGCGAATATGTTTCCGGCCCGCGTGTTGTGAATAATCGCACCAAGGTGGAAATGAAGAAGATTCTCACCGATATTCAGGATGGCACATTTGCCCGTAATTGGGTGCTTGAAAATCAGGCTGGTGCGCCGGGCTTTCACGCCAAACGTGCACGGATGAATGATCACCAAATTGAGAAAGTCGGCGAGGAACTTCGCGCGATGATGCATTGGGCGCAAAATGACCGCTTGGTGGATAAATCTCGGAATTAAAGCGCCTTCAGGCGAATTCCCTACAGTTTGAAAAATGCCTTGCCATGCATTCATGGGCGCTACCAACCAAGTTGATCTGTAGCGCGCTGGAGATGGCTTGAAAACAGTAAACTTTATTTCCAGATTGGATGTAGACAATGCGAATAAACTGTGTGTAGTTAATATATATTACCTATAATTAATCATATTTAGTAACCAAGTATTTAAAGAAAGTATTTTCGTATGGACCAAAATAATTCAAAAACTGTTATCATTGTGCAAAAGAAAAGTATGGCAGTTGCTTTACTGTTGACGTTTTTTCTAGGCCCCTTAGGCTTGCTCTATGTATCTGTTATCGGTGCGATCGTATTGATTATTTTATCTGTTATCCTAGGTATGTTCACCTTTGGTGTTGGTGCTCTTCTGGGCTGGGTAGCGGCAATGATATGGGCGGCCGTCGCCGTTAGTTCCCATAATCAGCGTTTGTTAAACCAAGCTAACGAAATCAACTAAACTACCTAAGTTAATAGGTGACCCCGGCCACTTCCCACGATTTCCTGTCTACTATTCCGGGATATCACTTAGTGGGACTTTGGCCGCTTTTCGGGTGCGGAATTGGTCTTCAATAGCGACCATCAGGCAGGCGGTGATAATCACCGCCGCGCCGGCGTAAAGCTGCCAGCTTGGCAGTTCGGCAAAAAACAC
>JARFRJ010000357.1 GCA_029287305.1 Hyphomonas sp.
CATCCCGCTCAACCTGATTGACGATCCGGGCTTTCGCTAGGCAGGATTGCATAATCGCATATTGCAGCGCGCCGGGCTCACCAGACAGAACGTCCGCGCCGTTTTGAGAGAGATAGGGACAAAAGGGCGCATCATCAATCAGGCCATATTTGACAATTTCCGCATAGCCCGCTTGGCGCTGGCGCAAGGGCAAGGTGGCCAGTGTGCTCGTGTCTGACAAGACAAGGGAGGGCTGATAAAAACTGCCGATCAGGTTTTTGCCTTGGCGCGTATTGATCGCCGTTTTCCCTCCGACAGAGCTGTCCACTTGCGCCAAAAGACTGGTTGGGATTTGGATCAGGTGCATGCCGCGTTTCATCAAGGCCGCCGCCAGGCCGGTCAGATCGCCAATCACGCCGCCGCCTAGGGCAATCAGGCCTTCATCTCGGCTCGCCCCGGCATCTAGGAGCCAATCAAGGACGCGCTCCAGATTTGATAGGGATTTGGTCGCTTCACCAGCCGGCAAGATTATATGATCTACGCTCATCCCGGCCTCAATCAAGGCCTTGCGCAGCGCGCTAAGATAATGCCCGGCTACCGTTTCATCACTGACAATAAAGTAACGTTTGGCTGATAGTGAAGCGGCAATAAGCGCTCCGGCTCTCTCAATCAGGTCCGGTCCGATATGGATGGCATAGCTGCGCGGACCTAAATCCACTTTAACACTTTGATAGGTGGGATCAGAAGCTTGCATTTACGCCGTCCAAGTGTCCAAAGCCGCCAGAATTCTGTCAACCGTGGCCGTGTGCGGTCCCTGAAAACTGTTAATGATAATATCGGCTTTTGAATATATCGGGGCCCGCTCCTCAAACAGACGTGAGAGGATGGCTTTACCATTGGGTTGGGCCAGAAGCGGGCGATGTGAGCGCCGCGAGACACGCGCCCAGAGGGTTTCAAGATCGGCGTTCAGCCAGACGGTAATGGCATGCGCGCGCATCAGCTTGCGTGTGTCCGGATTGAGATAGGCTCCGCCGCCTGTGGCCAGAACATGCGGTGGCTGGGACAGCAAGCGTTCCAGAACCCTTTTTTCGCCGCGCCGAAACTCAGCTTCGCCATGAATGGCAAAAATATCTGAAATAGACAGGCCTGCGGCTTTCTCGATTTCATCATCACTATCAGAGAATTTACGATTTAGCGCGGTCGCTAAGCGGCGCCCAATGGTCGATTTTCCAGCGCCCATAAGCCCGACAAGCGCAATGGTCCGCCCCGCATAAGGGGGGGCGCTATCGGCGTTTTCGGACTGCGCTTCTGTATCCGCATGCATGGGTTTAATACTTCCCGTCTATTATAGTCTATATAGTTTTGAAATGTGCAAAATGCACTATAAAAGGAAATAAGAAATATCCTCCCAACGGGCCTGCCTCTTAAATCGGCAGAGCCTTTCATGCTGGGGACAGCCTCCGGCATGATGCTATGGCGGATAGGCAGGCAAACACAGCCTGGCAAAATGCCGGGATAGAGCGGAGACATGTATGCTTTATAAAGTCTACAGATTTAGCCTTCTACCCTGTCTTTTGGGCGCTCTTCTATGCGTGCCTGCAAGCCTAGCGCAAGTCCAAAGCGGGGCTTTGGAGATGATTACACCCTGGAATACAGATTTTCTGGATGCAGAGGAGACAGCGCTCCCCCAAGCCATATGGGAAAATTCAGATCTAGGCTTTGTCGTGGATATATTTGAGACGCTTGAGATTAGCGCCTTAACCCCGGCAGAAAAAGCCTTGCTTAGTCGGCTCTTGCGGTCACCGGCCAAGGCTCCAGACAAAATTTTTGCAGAACCCCTATTGAAATGGCGGGCAAAATTTCTTCTGGAGCTGGGGCAGAGCCAAGCGGCCTCTATGCTTTATGCAGACCGCGCGCGCCTCTATAAGGATGAGACAGATGAAACGGTCGCAATTGATTTGCAAATGGCTGCCGGCAATACTCAAGCGGCCTGTTATGACAGCCTAAACAATGCAAAAGCAACGC
>JARFRJ010000381.1 GCA_029287305.1 Hyphomonas sp.
GCCCAAAGCGATATGGCCGCAGATGCCGACATTGTCGACGCTGACTTTGAAGAAGTCCCCGATGAGGATGAAAAGAAAAGCGCCTAGGGGTTTTTCTGGACTTATGAAGCCCCTCCCTCTGTGCGCGGGGGGCATCCCTTAAGGGGATATCCTTGACCCGGGATATATGGGCCCCTATCTGTGGGCCCATATCCTTAAATAAGGGATGGATACGAAGCCAATTCTGAACGTTTTGGGGTGTGTGTCGCTATGGCCTGAATTTATTCTGCAAACAGGATTGCACACTCATCTGTGACCAGCCAATCCAGCTTTTCATCATGAGGCTCGATGGGCAATGTTGCCTGTATCTGTTCAAAATAGCCAATCCCGCAAGCGATCACGTCGCCCGTCTGGCGCAGATTTGACAATGTGCGATCATAATGGCCTTGACCATAGCCGAGCCGATGGCCCTGACGGTCTACCCCCAAAAGCGGCACCAGAATAAAATCTGGCCGGATCAGGGCTGCGTGTCCGTAAGGTTCCTGCAAGCCAAATTGGCCTTTTTGCAAAGCCTCACCAAAGGTCCAGCGGTGAAAATCGACAGGCCCATCTGGGGTGATGCGTGGCAAGGCGAGCTGCGCCCCTAAAGCCTGCAAATGGCGCAAGAGAGGACGCGGATCAATTTCGCTGCCAATCGGATAATAACCCGCCACCACGCGGCTTTGCCAGTCATAATGTGAGGCCGGAAAGGCGTCTATCAGCTTCTCTGAGGCGTCAGGACGCGCGGCTGAGGCTGTCGCTCTTATCGCTTTCAACTTTGCGCGTAATCGGGTCTTTTGCGAGGATGACATGAGTTGCGCCCTATTTAAGCCCCTACCTGCCTGGGTCTCTATGTGTGCTTTTTGCGCAGCTCAATTGGCGCTTTTGCGCACCTGCCCTTTTGGGTGGTGCGACGACAACCACAGATACCGTCGGGGGTTTGATATTCCCATCGACCCAGCTTGCTAGGTGGGCGCCGTATATCCGGGACCACGATCCCGGTCAGGGACAGCTCCCTGATGGTAATGTAAGGTCGCTGGAATAATTGCCCGACATGCATCGCAGCTGCCGTCTTAGTCTATATAGCGGGTCTGCCGTGCAAATGAAAGCAAACCCACGCAGCTTTCCTAAAAAATGATATGGGTCTGTCGCGCTCTCTGGCTGATAAGGAACCTGTCCGCCGCTTTATCTCTTAGTGCTAGCGCGATAGGTGGCGATAAGATCACCAAAGCGTTGGAAGAGATAGAAACTGTCCTGCGGACCGGGGCTCGCTTCGGGATGATGCTGGACAGAAATGATCGGCTTATCCTTGACGCTGAGCCCGCAATTGCTGCCATCAAATAAAGAGATATGGCTTTCTTCCACACCTGCTGGAAGACTGTCGCGATCGACTGTAAAGCCATGATTCATAGAGACAATTTCAACCTTATCGGTTGTAAAGTCTTTGACCGGGTGATTGGCTCCATGATGGCCTTGGCTCATTTTTTGTGTCCTAGCCCCCAGCGCGAGCGCCAATATCTGATGCCCGAGACATATGCCCAGAATTGGAATATCTGCCGCGATAAGCTGTTTAATCGTATCCCCGCAGCGCTTGAAACTTGCCGCTGGGTCCCCCGGTCCATTGGACAGAACGATCCCATCTGGTTTTAAAGCCATAATTTCGTCAAAAGCGGCGCTGCCATTTATAATCGTCGCCTCTGCCCCAATCTCAGCCAGATTACGCAAAATATTCTTTTTGACCCCAAAATCCATCACCACAATATGATGTTTAGCGATTGCAGGGCCCACGGGCTGCATGTCTGTATCTAATAAGGGCTCTTTATGCGTAAACGGATCGGCTTGGCTGACAGTTTGCGCAAGATCAGCATTTTCAAGGCCCGGCCACGCTCTAGCGCGCTGGCTCAGCGCATCAACATCAAAATCGCCCTCAGGGGCATGAACAAGCGTGGCTTTGGGCATGCCGTTCAGACGGATATATTTGGTCAAGGCGCGCGTATCGACGCCGGAAATGGCAATTAATCCTGCATCGGCGAGCCATTGATCGAAAGATTTTTGCGCGCGCCAATTGGACGGGGCAGTGATCGGCTCGCGTATGATCGCTCCAATCGCAGCCTGACGACCCGCCTCTGTACTGTTTTCATTATCCCATTCATTCACGCCGACATTGCCGATATGCGGAAAGGTGAAAAGCACAATCTGCTCGGCATAGGACGGATCGGTAAGGATTTCCTGATAGCCTGTCATCGCCGTATTGAAACACAGCTCCCCGGTTGCGACACCAATCTTGCCGTGTCCGCGCCCGGTAAAGACCTGCCCATCGGCCAGCACAATTGCACCCGTTATCGCGGTTTTAACTTGTAAAGCGCCAGTCTCTGTCATATTTATAGGCTCCTCAATGGATGGCGGGCGACCAATTTTGATCTGATATATCTATCGGCTCTAAATCCATTGTCCTGAATGCGTCAAGCCGTCTTGCAGGACCATATTGGAGTTATATCAATTATGCCAGAACAAGCGGTCAACTTATTGTCTTTGCGTGATACGCTTGCTGAGGCTCTGACCCATTCTATACAGAGCGACCCTGACAGTGTCGAAACCGCCACACTCAGACTGATCCAATGCGCCATAGGGGACCGCGATGCCCTGGCTCGCGAGCAGGGCGAGTGTCAAGGCTGTCCGGATAAGCATGTTTATGATCTTTTACAGGTTATGGCCGAACAACGCCGTCAATCTGCCAACCAATATGATGAAAGTGGCCGGATTGAAGAGGCCGAACGCGAACGTGCCGAGCTTGCGATTATAGAGAGCTATTTACCGCGCAAACTGGACGCAGATGAGCTGAAAAATGCTGTAAGTGAGGTTATTGTGTCGCTTGAGGCGCAAAAGCTGAAAGACCTAGGTCGCTGTATGAAAGCGTTGAAAGAACGCTTTCCAGGCCGTGTCGAAACGGGCAGCGCGAAATCTGAATTAAGGTCTGCATTGCAGAATGTAGATGCGGTAAGCCGGTCAGACATGTAGACCCTGAATGAGGCTCAAAAGAGCTTCTGGGAGGAGGGGGTAGGTCGCCTTGTGCGCTCTTCTTAAGTCTGTTTTGAGTCAGAAAATCATTTTCACTTTGTCCAAAAAAGCATAAAATAGCCTTATGAGCCAAACCCGCCTGCCTGATGGCTTTATTGCCGAACTGAAAGACCGTCTGCGCCTGTCGGATATTGTCGGACGTAAGGTAAAGCTGAAACGTCAGGGCAAGGCCTTTGTCGGCCTGTCGCCTTTCACCTCTGAGAAAACCCCAAGCTTTTATGTCCATGACACAGAAGGCTTTTTCAAATGTTTCTCCTCAGGCCTTGGCGGCGATGCAATCAAATTTATTCAGGAGACCGAGCGCCTGTCCTTTATGGACGCGGTTGAAAAACTTGCCGATGAGGTGGGTATGGCTTTGCCAAAAGCCACACCAGAGAGCCGCGCCGTTTACGATAAGCGCCAACGCCTTTATGCCGCGTGCGAAGAGGCGGCCCTGTTTTTCACGGCCAGCTTACACGATCAGAGCGGCCATATCGCCCGAAAATATCTGGAAAAACGCGGTCTGGAGGCGGCCAGTTGGGCCCGGCATCGGCTCGGCTATGCGCCCGATGAGTGGCGCAGCCTGATCACCCATCTGACCCAAAAGGGATTTTCTCAAAGCGAAATCATTGAGGCGGGCCTTGCTGTGTCCAAACCCGGTCAAAGTGCGCCTTATGACAGATTTCGCGGGCGGCTTATTTTTCCGATTGCGGACATAAAGGGCCGGGTGATCGCCTTTGGGGGGCGGGCCCTGGAACCAGATGCCAAGCCCAAATACCTCAATTCCTCTGATACGGAACTGTTTCATAAAAGCCAGGTCCTCTATCGCTATAAGCAAGCGCGAGAGGCCTATGGGGGCTCATCGGCCAGCGGTCTGATTGTCTGCGAAGGCTATATGGATGCGATTGCTCTGAGCGAGGCGGGGTTTGACCATGCTGTGGCTCCGCTCGGCACAGCTTTGACTGAAGCCCAGCTCGGCCTGGTTTGGCGCGCCGGATCAGAGCCTATTTTATGCTTTGATGGCGATGCGGCGGGCCTGAATGCTGCCTATCGTTCCATTGATCGGGCCTTACCCCTGCTTGAGCCAGGTAAAAGCCTTTTCTTTGCTCTTATGCCGCAAGGCCTGGACCCGGATGATGTTTTGCGCTTGCAAGGAATAAAAGCGATGTCAGGCCTGCTGGAGGCAAGCTTGTCCTTATGTGATTTATTGTGGCAGCGTGAACGGGACAGGGAAGCCTTGAACACGCCCGAGCGCCAAGCCGGTTTGGAGCAAAGACTGAACCAGGCGGTGCAAAGCATTCAGCATGCGCAGGTCAAATCCGCCTATCAGCGTGATCTGCGTGAGCGTATGCGCACACATTTCTGGCAAAAAAATCGCGGCCTTAAAGCCAAATCCGAGACCCATAGCCTGAGATCGCAAGCCAAGCTAAGAGGGCTCGGATTAATCGCTTATGCCATTGATAATCCTGGGCTTATTGAAGAGGGATATGAATTGCTTGCGGCTGTAACTTTACCAGACAAGGATGTTGAACATATCAGAAACTGTATTTTTGATATACTTCATGCCGATCTTCCCCTTGACCGAAAGGCTGTCAGCACCCATTTAAAACAGTCTGGACAAATCCGCGCGTTAAAATTGCTTCAATCTTATCCCCACGCTCCGCTTATCCGCCCGGATGAACCCGAAGCTAGGGATTGGCTAATCGCCTTGCAGCAACAAACAGCGCTTGGAAACGCGGCGCAGGGGAGTGTTATAACAGCCAATATGAGCGGCTCTGAATCCACACTCGCTTGGAAGCGCTTGCATAAGCGCGTCGCAGAGCGCCAGGCCCTCAAGCAGCGTCTTCATGATGCTGACAAAGCCTCATCAGACCCTGATTAGATACGTGATAATCAAACCTTAATTATATTTTGTACAGACACCACCGATCCAGCGCAGGAGCAATATAAATATGGCAACAGCCAAGGCAAAGTCCGTGAAAACAACAAGCGCAAAACCCCC
>JARFRJ010000455.1 GCA_029287305.1 Hyphomonas sp.
CCCATAGACTGTTCGGATTTATCCCTCAGAGGCGGTTGTATTGACAAGGAGATAGGCGATCACAGCCTCACGGTCTGAAGGACGCCTCACCCCGACAAAACTCATCCGATTACCGGGCAGGAAGCTGCGGGGATTGGTCAACCAATCATCAAGTTTTTCCGGTGTCCAGATAAAATCTGCCTCTTGCAGAGCCTTGGAATAGGTAAAGCCCTCTTTTGCCCCCACTTGGCGGCCAAATATACCGTGCAGATTTGGCCCAACCAGATGGCCCGCCTCCGCCTCTACCAAATGGCAGGAGGAACACTGACGGAAAATGCGTCGCCCGATCGCATAACTGGCTTCACGATAAGGCGAGCTGAGATCAGAAAATTCCGGGGAAAGCTCAGGCATCGCTGCCTCTACAGATGACGGATCAGGGGCCGTTTCGGGTGCCGCTTGCGCGTCGCCAAGCTGTGTTTCTTCGGCTGGGACGGCAGCGTCTGCGTCCGGTGTGGCTGGATCAGGGTCTGGCGCAGAGCATTGTGCCAAAAAGATAAGGCCCAGCAGGGCAAAAGTAAGTTTCATAAGTCTCATAAGACTATGGCATATCCCAGAGCAGAATTTTGTAAACAGGAAAAGCCCGTTTCAATTTCAAAAATATCCAATATTCAGTCAAAATGAGGCTATATATCTTTGTGAAGGCATATTTGGTCTGAAAACCAATTATAGACGTCACAAAGCTTTGCTATAGGTCTGGCACTGGGTAGGAGAGCCCTTTCACGTCCATCAGAGCCCGTTGAGGAGACCCGCATGACACAATCAGACCCTCAAAACCCGGCCCAGACACAAGGCTATGTCCCCCTAGAGGACCAAGGGGACGCCGCGCGCTATTTCGAGCGCGTGTGTGATGCCCTTGAAGCTGAAAATCGCGGCCAGCTTTTAGCGGATTTGCAAGCCCTGCATCCGGCTGATGCCGCAGACATGCTGGAACAATTATCCAGTGATCAATTCACGCATTTGGTCGGCTTTCTGGGCAAGGATTTGCCCAGCGATATTCTGATCGAGCTGCGCGACGAATATCGCGAGGATGCTGTCGAGCTGCTCTCTGACAGTGCGGTTGGGGCGGCATTGGAAGACCTTGATTCTGATGATGCAACCACCATTCTGGAAGATGTGGATGAAGCCCGCCGGGAACGCATTCTGGACGAGCTCGACCCGGAAGACCGCGCGCCGCTTGAGCAGGCCCTTGATTTCGATGAAGAAACCGCCGGACGCCTTATGCAGCGCGAATTTGTCGCTGCGCCGGAGTTCTGGACCGTTGGTCATACAATCGATCATGCGCGTGAAACCGGGAATGACCTGCCGGACCAATTCTTTGAAGTTTATATTGTCGATCCTAGTTTCAAGGTCAAAGGCGCGGTCTCCCTGCCTTTGCTCTTGCGCAGCCCGCGCGAGGCGAGGCTTGACGATATTATGAGCGAGGTAAATGTCGAGATTAAAACCGGGATGGATCAGGAAGAAGTGGCCTATCTTTTCCAGAAATATTCGCTCGCCTCTGCCCCGGTTGTCGACACTGCCGGACGCATTACCGGTATGATCACTGTGGATGATATGGTCGATGTCATTCAGGAAGAAAATACAGAAGATTTTCTGGCCCTGTCCGGTGTCTCCTCGGCTGATGGCTCTGACAATGTGTGGGAGACCGTGCGCGCCAGAGCGCCCTGGCTGGGCGTAAACCTGATCACGGCGTTTCTTGTTTCGGGGGTTATTTCGCTTTTTGAAGCGGCTCTAGACAGGATTATTGCCCTGGCCATCCTGATGCCGGTCGTCGCCGCTTTGGCTGGAAATGCGGGCAGTCAGGCTCTGGCGGTTACGGTGCGCGCGATTGCCGAACGCGAAATGCATGGCGCGGCGGCGCGGCGCGCAATATGGCGCGAGCTTTATACAGGTCTTGTTAATGGGTTTATTTTTGGGATTGGTGTGGGCGCGATAAGCTGGCTCTGGTTTCGGGATGTGTGGCTGTCAGGGGTCATTGGCGCAGCCATCTGGCTGACATTTATCTGCGGCTGTCTGGCCGGGATACTTATTCCCCTCGGCCTAGCGCGAATGCGGGCAGACCCGGCTGTGGCCTCCTCCGTCTTTGTTTTGACGGTGACCGATGTCCTGTCTTTTTTCAGCTTTTTAGGATTGGCAACGCTGATCCTGCTAAATTAGCTCGGACACGCTCTAGGTAGATATATTGCCAAACCCTTGAAGGCTTTTGATAAGGGGCAGATCGGCCATGGTGACAATGCCGGGCGGGGCGGCGCAGACCGCCGGGATCGCATTGATCGCATGCATAGCCGTGGCCGTGCTGGCGGCGCGGACATGGTCTGTAAACGGGACAGGCTTGGAAAAGCTCGCCAGATTGATAAATTGGAGACGTTGGGACGGGTCCCCTTCTAGGGTCAGCCCCCACCCCATATCAAGCTCTGGCCAATGCTCCGGATAGGCTCCGCCCACCGTCCAATAGGTCTCAATCTCTATAAGAGATTTCCCGGCCCGTTTACCGGACCACAGCCAGCGCTGCGCGCCCACACGTCCGGCCTGCAACACACGATCAAAAATCACCGCATTACGGGGGGCAGGCAGCACTTCAACCTCGGCGATGACCTCATCAAGAGCCGCATTGAGCGCATCGCCGAGCATCCAGATCATTTCCTTGAAAATACCGGAATTGAACGCAATAAACTCATTGGCCGTCTCTGAAACGGCCTCTAAAGGCCCGCCAAAACACATATTGTCAAAAGTGATGTGTGTGGATTCGTAAAAGCTCCAATCGGCTTTCTCCGTCAGGCGAATATGATCAATCCGGCGCGACAGGCCAGACAGGGCAAGCGGCAAAACCCCAGAGATCAGACCCGGATTAAGCCCGGCGCCATGCACGCTGACGCCGCCTGTCTGACACGCCGCCTCCAACCGGGCAAAATCCTGCGCCGGCATTGCCCGGGGATGGAAAAGAAAGGCGGTGGTCACAAGATTTTTACCACTTTCCAGCAAAGCGCAGACCTCATCTAGCGACGTATTGCGCGGCATATAAGACACGCAGTCAGCCTCTATTTGTAAAATCTCATCGATATTTTGCGTTGCCAGAACGCCGCAAGGGGCACGTCCGGCAATCTCGCCCGCATCCCGGCCCTGCTTTTCATCATAAAAACATTTGCAGCCGACAAGCTCGAAATCCGGCAAATCCAGAAACGTCTTGATCGCTTCTGTGCCTTGTGCACCGCTCGCCCATTGGATGATTTTCAAAGGCCGCTTAGTCATCGCGAAACCTGTTCGTGATCGGATAGCGTCGATCCCGGCCAAAATTCTTACTGCCCACTTTAACGCCGGGCGGTGCCTGACGGCGCTTATATTCAGCCAGATATAATAAATGCTCAATCCGGCGCACGAGCGTTCGATCATGCCCGCGGGCGATCACATCATCAATATCGGCTTCCTCATCGACCAAGGCGCGCAGAATATCATCAAGAATGTCATAAGGGGGCAAGCTGTCATCATCACGCTGATCTGCGCGCAGTTCTGCACTTGGCGGCTTGGTGATAATCCGCTCCGGGATAACCGCGCCCTTAGGTCCAAGACTGCCGCGCGGATGATGTAGATTGCGCCAGTCGCAAAGCGCAAAAACTTCGGTTTTATAAAAATCCTTCAAAGCATTATAGCCCCCGCACATATCCCCATAAAGGGTCGCATAGCCAACCGCCATTTCCGATTTATTGCCCGTTGTGACGACCATATGTCCAAACTTATTGGACAGCGCCATAAGCGTGACGGCCCGCAAGCGGGACTGGATATTTTCCTCTGTCGTATCAGGGGCTTGATCGGCAAAATGAGGCTGCAACATAGCGCCCATCGCCTCAACACCGGGGGCGATGGAGATATGATCATAGCGCACCCCGAGCGCCTTGGCGCAGGCTTTAGCATCTTCCAGACTGGCCGAGCTTGTATATTTTGAGGGCAGCATGACACACCAGACCCGATCCGGCCCGAGCGCATCAACCGCAATCGCGGCGGTCAAAGCGCTGTCAATGCCCCCGGAAAGGCCAAGGACAATGCCTGGAAATCGGTTCTTATTGACATAATCCCCCAAGGCCTGCATCGCCGCGCGATATTCTCCGGCCCATCCGGTGAGTTTGGCTGGCGGGCTGTCAGAATGAAGCGTGAAGCGCCCGGCCTCTGCTTCAAAACTGATAAGCGCCATGCCTGTTTCAAATTCACCGACGATATCCAGACGGTCTTGATATCGTCCCGAACAGGCATAAGAGGCTCCGTCAAAGACAAGCTCATCCTGCCCGCCCATCTGGTTGACGAACAAAAAGGGCAGCCCCAGATCGGCCCAAGCATTGAAGGCCCCCGCCCGTTCTGCGCTAATACTGCGCCGCCAAGGGGAGGCATTCGGGACGATCAGAAGTTCAGCGCCCGCCTGTTTGATCGCTTCGGGCACATCGCGAAACCAGATATCCTCAC
Organism: Hyphomonas sp.; assembly: GCA_029287305.1. Taxonomy (GTDB): domain Bacteria; phylum Pseudomonadota; class Alphaproteobacteria; order Caulobacterales; family Hyphomonadaceae; genus CALLCD01. The sequence continues at coordinate 4,489 of JARFRJ010000455.1, forward strand.
AAATCGCAAGCCCGATCTGAACCCCGCAATAAGCATAGGTGTGATGCGCGCCAGAGCCCGGTGTAAACAAGCGTTTTTCATCAAAGACACCATAATTGGGCAAGTGGCGCTTATCATATCGGGCAAGAATTTCCCCATCGGCCAGAAACATGGCTGAATTATAGACATGCCCGGCCTCAGCCCAAGGGGTTCCGATGATAATACCGGGCCCGTCACGGGTAAGCTCTGCAAGCGTCATAATCGCCTGCATGGCTTGATCGACCGCGCTCGGCTTTAAAATCAAATCTTCGGCTGGATAGCCAAGCGTGAATAATTCACTCAAAACGACAAGATCTGCCCCCTCACCGATCGCCTGCTCGTGGGCAGCCTGTGCAAGGGCCAGATTGCCCTGAATATCCCCAACAACAGGATTAAGCTGGGCGGCTATAATTTTAAGAGGTCTGGACATATCCCTCATTTAAGGGTGTTTATCTTGGCGTGCAATCTCACAAGCGCGAGACAGGCAGACATTTTGCTTACATCCGTTTGAGACAATCGAGCAAAACATCACAAATTCGATGGATTTGCGCTTCCGACAAATAGGCATGCATCGGTAAGGATAACACCTCCTCGGCGGCCTTTTCACAGGCTGGTAATCCGCCTGGCGGGCTTAAGCGCTCAAAAGCGTGCATGCGATGCAGAGGCGTATCATAATAAATCGCGGTGGGAATGCCCCAATCGGCGAGTTCAGCCCGTAGTTTTTGGCGATGTGGAACGCGCACTGTGAACAGGCCGCAGGCGCTATAAGTGTCGACCGGGCAATCCTGAAGCGGTAGAGCCGCGCCGAGACGCGCGCGATACAGGCTGTCAATTTTGAGGCATCTGGCCCGTTCTTCCTCAAACAGGGTCAGTTTTTCCAAAATGACAGCGCTTTGAATCGAATCGCACCGCCCATTAAGGCCCACACGAATAGAGTTTTTCTTGTCCGTCCCGGTGCCATGCCAACGAATGGAGCGCAGCGTCTGGGCCATGCTTTTACTTGTTGTCAGAATTGCGCCGCCATCCCCATATCCGCCCAGCGTCTTCGTAGGGTAAAAACTGGTGGCCGTAATCTCTGCCAGAGTTCCGACCCATTGCCCCTTTTGACGCCCGCCAAAGGACTGCGCTGCATCGGCAATAATCTGAAGCCCATATTTATCTGCAATCGCTTTAATGGCTGGATAATCGGCGGGCATACCATAAAGATCGACCGGCATGATCGCACGCGGTTTAAGTCTTTTTTGCTGAATGACTTGCGCGATACGGCGCTCAAGGTCCAAGGGGCAAATATTAAACGTGTGGGGATCGATATCGACAAAGACGGGCCGGGCCCCTGTCAGCAAAACTGCATTCGCCGTTGCATTATAGGTAAAGCCGGGAATGAAAACCGCATCGCCATAGCCATAACCAAAGGCCAGCATGGGCAGGATCAGCGCCTGAGTGCCCGACCCCACCGCCACCGTGTCTACCGCGCCGGTCAGGCGCGACAGCTTGTCTTCCATCTCGGTGATTTCCGGGCCGCCAATATATCTGCCATGATCAAGTATATCCGACCATCTTTTTTCCAAAGCCGGGCGCAGGGCTTTTTGCTGGGATTTTAGATCAAAAAACTGGATCGGCGCATCAGCCGGCACATTCAGCAAAGGGGTGATAAAAGTTTCAGTATCAGGCATGAGAATATAACATATGTGTGATCACTATCCGTGTCTTAGCGTCGTTTTACTGGCTATGGGGTAAGACTTAAGTCTCATTTTGCTCCAGATCATTTTTCGTCACATCATTTTGCGCCAGATAACTTTGCGCCAGAT
>JARFRJ010000458.1 GCA_029287305.1 Hyphomonas sp.
TGACCCTCTCAAGCTAAGAGGGGTTACGCTTTTAAGAAAACGTCCCCATACAAATACCTGTAGCCCCTTCCTGTTAATTTTGTCTTAAATATTCTAGGGCTGAGCCCATTTTATATCTTTGACGCGTATCTTCCTTTCAAGAAAAAGGCTTGCAGTCTGGCGGAATATACTCATTAAAGGGTTGTCTGCGAGGTATATATGGGCCGTTCTGCTGGGCGTTGCGCAAGTCACGCTGTGGCCCGTTGCGCTGGCCGCGTTCTGCTGCTTGTTCCGCTAGCTATTTAAAGACAATCTGCTGCGACTATGGCTAAGTTGAGATACTGTTAAGGCCTGAACGCGTTGTATAGAAAAAGGGAGCCATTGGCAGCTCACAAGCTGACCGAGCCGTGAGCAAAGACCCGCAACACCAGAAAGCCATATCAGAAAACCACCCTTGGTGACATTATCCAAACACCTGCATTAGGACGAGACCTGTTGCCAGCCCGCAAGCGGCCAAAATGCGCCGTGTTCCAAATCCTTCCTTCAGACCATACGCCCCCATAAGCGCGGCCCAGACAACCGATGTTTCGCGCATCGCGGTGACAAAAGCCGTATCGGCCAGAGTAAAGGCATAAAGCGCCGATCCATAGGACAAGGTTCCAGCCAATCCGCCAAGCATGCCCGCTTTCAATTGTGGACGTATACGGGGCCACAGCTCACCCCGGCGTGTCCACAGTGCGACGATGGTGATCCCGATCCAATCCAGTAAAAAGAGATAGACAATAAACGTATAGGCCGAGGGCATTTGCCGTATGGCGTGAGCATCGACAACAGAATAGGCGGCAATGCCCAACGCTGTCAGAACCGCCCAATAAGAGGCCTTGCGGCTTTCTGCTTTCTCAAACAGAGAAAGGCCCGGCATCTCCGGCAAAGCAAAGACGATGACGGCTAGGCTCGCCATAGCGAGCCCCATCCAACCCATCCAAGAAAGCGTTTCGCCAAGGACCACCGCCGCCGCTAGGGCAACCAGCATGGGCGCACTCCCCCGCATAATCGGAAAAACGCGGGAAAGATCGCCGCGATGAAGCGCCTTGATCAGGCAGAACTGATAGGCCCAATGCACCAATACAGGGGCAATAAAGATAGGCCAAAGCTCTATGAGCGGTGCCTCCACAACCCAAACAAAGGGTAGGACGCTCAACGCCATGGAAAGGGACAGGACCATTCGTGCGGTCAGCACATCGCTGCCCCGTTTTACCGCAAAATTAGCCGCCGCCAATGTAAGCGCTGAAAAAAGGCCGAGCGAGACAGCCACAATACTTGGGGACATTGATTATAAACCTTAAAGCGCCGAGTGTGAGATGTGACCTATCCTGCTCATAATCGCCTGTTATGCGCCCTCATAGTCTAAAAAAACGGCACCTTAAAGCGTTTAGGCTTCTTTTGGAATCGCCTTAGCGCTGTTATTGTTTGCTATGCGACAAGCTCGTCGTAACGCTGCCAGTATTTTGGCCATACCCTCAAAGTGAGTTTTAAAGCGTTAAGGCAAGCCCAAAGTAATCGTAACCGCGTTACATAAGCTGAACATAATCTGGTGCCTCAAATTTACCTTCATTGATTTGAAGTGTCTTTAATCAAACGCGCCGTGGGGCTTTGTTAAAAATCAAGCCGGTTCAGGGGGATGATCGACCAAGGCTTGACCCATCCGTAAAGGACGCGGCTTCAGATCGCCGCCGCAATTGGGGCACACATAGTTTAAGCTTGCCTCATTGCAGGTCTGGCAAAAGGTACACTCAAAGGAACAGATGAGCGCGCCGTCCCGGTCGGTTGGTAAAGGTGTTAGGCATATCTGGCATTCAGGGCGCATAGTCAGCATGATTAGCCTGCCATGGAGGCGGCACAGATCGCGTCAATAGTGCTGGCAAGCTGGGCATTGAACGCCGCATCACTTTGTCTGTGGCTAAGGCCTTCGGTCAGGGCGCGCGAGAAGCTGGCAATCATGCCCGTATTCTGCATCAGACGTTGATTGGCCTGCGTGCGGGAATATCCGCCAGACAGCGCTACCACGCGGACTGTTTGTGGATGATCCACAAGGGGCTTGTAGCGATTAGGGGTTTCCGGCAAGGTCAATTTCAGCATAACACGCTGATCGGGCCCAAGCATATCCAGTTCCGTCTGGAGAGCCTCTAGCAGGAGCGTTTCAGCTTCTGCCTTATCTGCAATCATAATGGTCACTTCAGGTTCAATAATTGGCACAAGTCCATGCGCGAGAATTTGCCGCCCCACCTCAAATTGCTGCGCGACAATATCCCTAATCCCTTCAGGGCTGGCCGCATCAATGACAGAGCGCATTTTCGTCCCGAAGACCCCTTTTTGCTTTGCCCGGACCAACAGCGCATCTAGCTCAGGCATGGGCTTCATACGCTTGACCCCATCTGATCCAGCTTCAAGGCCTTTATCAACTTTCAAGAAGGGCACAATCTGACACTGCTCCCATAAATATTGGGCGGTTGGAATGCCTTCAATCTCACTGTCCATTGTCCGCTCAAACAGGATCGCTCCGATCACTTTCTCGCCGCTAAATCCGGGAGATTGAATGATGCGCGCCCGCATTTGGTGCATCAGATCAAACATTTCAGCTTCATCTTGCCACATCCCGACCGAAACACCATAGCGCTCCAAAGCCTTTGGTGTCGATCCGCCGGACTGGTCCAGTGCCGCGATAAAGCCCGGGCCTTTTTCAATTTTTTCTTTCATACTTACAGTCACTTGGTACGTCCTCTACTCGCTTACATGTCTCTTTTTTCGATTTATCGGGTACTGCCCCGCAGAGCCTCTATTCCCGGCAAGGCCTTGCCTTCCATCCATTCCAGAAAGGCCCCACCTGCGGTGGATACAAAGCTGAACTGATCAGCCACACCTGCATGATTGAGCGCCGCCACGGTGTCCCCGCCGCCCGCCACAGCGATCAGCGCGCCGCTTTGGCACGCTCTGCCAGCCGCCTGTGCAGCGGCGACGGTGGCCGCATCAAAGGGGGCAAGTTCAAACGCCCCCAAAGGCCCATTCCAGATCAGCGTTTGAACCTCGCCCATTACCTGTGAAATCGCCGCGATAGTTTTAGGGCCCGCATCAAGGATCATCTCTTCAGCACCCACCTCATCCAACCCGCAGATACGATGCGCAGCGTGCGCTTTAAACTCTGCGGCCACCACCAAATCCTGTGGCAATATAACAGCGCAATCCGCAGCGTTCGCAGCCGCTTCAATTTCGCGCGCGAGCGCAAGTAAATCATGCTCGCAGAGGGATTTACCGACCGGATGACCCTGCGCGGCGAGAAACGTATTGGCCATGCCGCCGCCAATCACCAGATGATCGACCTTGCTAACGAGATTTTTCAAAAGCGTGATTTTGGAAGACACTTTAGCCCCGCCAACAACCGCCATAACCGGGCGTTTCGGGCTTCCAAGGGCTCTCTCAAGCGCGTCCAGTTCTTTTTGCAGCGCAAGCCCGGCATAGGCAGGCAAGAGATGCGCAATGCCTTCTGTCGATGCATGGGCGCGGTGAGCGGCTGAAAACGCATCATTCACATAGATATCCCCAAGCTTGGCAAGGGCTTTGGCCGTGTCTGGATCATTGGTTTCTTCCCCCGGCAGAAAGCGCATATTTTCCAGTAAAATCACATCTCCATCCGGGCGGCTTGCAATCAGCGCCGCGCATTTCGGCCCAATCCCGCAATTTTCAGCAAAGGTTACCGGTCGGCCCAGCAGCGCCGAAAAAGCACTGGCCACCGGCTTCAAGCTCATATCCGGGCGAATTTTCCCTTTTGGACGGCCCAAATGAGAGAGAAGGACAGTTTTTGCCCCTTGCTGGCTCAAAGCCGCGACACTCGCCAGCGCCGCGCGCAAGCGGGTATCATCGCTGACCTTTCCGTCAGCCATGGGCGTGTTGAAATCGACCCGCATCAATGCCGTTTTACCGCTCAAATCCCCTGCATCCTGTAAACGGTGAAATTTCATGCTGATACCTGCCTTTTAAAAACGATCCTGCAAACCTGTTATCCCTGACGAGACGCGCCTACGCATCAGGCTATGTCTTGACCTATATAGAGGGATCGAAAATGATCTGTCTGCCTGCCCATTATATATACTCATCAAAAAAAACCCGCCAGAAATCTGGCGGGCTTGCATTATATATGTTTGGCCATTTCCAGAGCCGTATCCGACATGCGTGTGGCAAAGCCCCATTCATTGTCATACCAGCTTAAGACCCGAACAAGTGTGCCGTCTGTCACATGCGTAGACGCTGCCGCAACAGAAGACGATGCCGGATTATGATTATAATCAATTGAAACCAGAGGGGCTTGCGAAAAGGCGAGCACACCTTTCATTGGGCCGTCTGCAGCCGCTTTCAGGGCCGCATTGATCTCTTCAATACTGGTCGCACGTCCGGCATCAAAAACAAGATCAATCATGGATACATTTGGCGTGGGCACACGGACCGCCGACCCGTCAAGCTTGCCCGCAAGTTCTGGCAGAACAAGCCCGACCGCCTTGGCTGCGCCGGTTGATGTCGGGATCATTGAGGCGGCAGCCGAGCGTCCGCGATACAAGTCCTTATGCATGCGGTCGAGCGTAGGCTGATCACCTGTATAGGCATGGACCGTTGTCATATAACCGCGCTCAATTCCCACTGTATCATTGAGGACCTTGGCGACGGGTGAAAGGCAATTGGTGGTGCACGACGCATTGGAAACCACTGTATCTGCTGCGGTTAAACTGTGATGGTTCACGCCATAGACAATGGTCTTGTCAGCGCCTGAAGAGGGCGCAGAGACTAGAACGCGCTTCGCCCCGGCCTGTAAATGCGCGGCAGCTTGGTCCCGTGCGGTAAAAATTCCGGTACACTCAAAAGCGATATCAACGCCCATATCTTTCCAGGGCAAACCCGCCGGATCACGCTCGGCCAAGCATTTAAACTGGCGCGACCCCACTTTAATCGTGTCGCCTGCAACCGCCACAGAGGCCGGCAATCGGCCATGGACGCTGTCATATTGCAAAAGATGGGCATTGGTATCGACAGGCCCCAAATCATTAATTGCGACAACTTCTATATCTGTGCGATCATGCTCAATAATAGAGCGCAGGACGAGACGACCAATGCGCCCAAAGCCATTAATGGCAACCCGAACTGTCATCGATAAATCTCCTTGGTCTGATTATGACGATAAGCCTCACTCGCTTGGGTTTACCATGTCTGGTGCCAAGGTCCAGAGCGCGCGCACGTAAAATCATCTGTCTAAGCGCTTGTCAGCGAAATATACG
>JARFRJ010000331.1 GCA_029287305.1 Hyphomonas sp.
CCTGTGGGTGAAGACAAACTCAAAGTAAAAAATGAGATCGCCTTGACCGCCCGGTTTGGACCGATTGTGGCGTATAAATACCGTCACGCATCGACAGAGCTTTGGGAAGATGGCCAATTGGTAAAGCTGGAAAGCGAAACCTACAAAAATGGCAATGATTACCAACTGATCGCAGAACTTGGCCAAGCTGGCCTCAATGTTCAAGGCACAGGCTATCAAGGACAGGTTTCCAGCGCGATCATCCCGTCAAGCCACTGGAATATCAGTCAGATATTCTCCGATACGATATTATCGAGCGAGGATGGCCAGCTTTTACCCATTGAGACAACAAATCTCGGGCGTGAAACCCTTACAATTGACGGGGTGGACGTTCAGGCGACCAAATTTCAGATGAGCTCTGACTTAACTGTCTTTCTATGGTATGATGATGAGGGGCGCTGGTTAAAATGTGCGTTTACAGCGCGAGGTCAGAATATTGAATATCAGCTCACCTCTCTATATTAAGGCTTTGCCTGCCTGAACAGAAAAATTGATAAATATTTTCATAATATGAAAGAAGTTTTCCAAAAATTATTCCTGACAAGATTGCCGCGCACTCAAACGCTCCATAGGCGGCGCTTAGCCCTAATTTCGGGTAAGAGAAACAGGCAGGAAAAAGCAGATGAACGGATAGATGAACTTATAGATGAACTGGCAGCCCTATAATGACCCGACATGATACAGCCCATGCATTGGACGCTCTGGAAACCCTTATTATCCCACGGACACGCGATTTAGGCGGGTTTGAAGTTCGCCGCGCTCTGCCCGCGCCAAAACGGCAAATGGTTGGGCCCTTTATCTTTTTCGACCATATAGGTCCGGCTGAATTTATCACAGGCAAGGGCATTGATGTGCGCCCACATCCGCACATAGGCTTGGCGACCGTGACCTATCTCTTTAAGGGCGAGTTCATGCACCGCGATTCGCTTGGAACCTCGCAAATGATTTATCCAGGCGAGGTTAACTGGATGGTTGCAGGCAAAGGCATCACACACTCAGAACGCACAAGTGAGGCCACGCGTCAAAACCCGCATGCCCTATATGGTATACAGACTTGGAT
>JARFRJ010000008.1 GCA_029287305.1 Hyphomonas sp.
TCTGGCACTGGATTGTATAGGCAGGTGCGCAGGCAGGAGTGTGTTTACCTTACGCCAGTTCAGCGGGAATAATCGTGACACTTTCACCGCAGCCGCAAGCATCGGTCTGGTTGGGGTTTTGGAAGATGAATTTCTCATGCAGGAGAGACACCTCATAATCAATGACACACCCGACCAGAAACAGGACGGCCTTGGCTTCAATCAAAATGGAGACGCCCTTATCCTCAATCAGCTCGTCTAGGGCGGCGCGTGTCGTGACATAATCCATGACATATTCCATGCCCGCGCAGCCGCCATTGGTGACACCAACGCGCAGGAAGCCTGCGCCTTTTTCCTGCATGATCGCACTGATGCGCGTCGCGGCAGCATCGGTGAGGGAGACAATTTTCGGGCGGGGTCTTCGGGCCATGGCGTGTGAAAGACGCGTCGGGCGCGTCTGATCCTTTCTTTAAAGCATATTGAGGCAGAGGCGAGCCTCATCTGACATGCGCGAGGGGTCCCAAGGTGGGTCAAAGGTGAGGCGCACTTCGACATCTCTGACACCGTCAACGGTGCGCGCGGCGTTTTCAATCCAGCCTGGCATGTCGCCGGCGACCGGGCAGCCTGGCGCGGTCAGCGTCATATCAATATCAACCTTATAGTCATCATCAATATCGACCTTGTAGATAAGGCCAAGCTCATAAATATCGACTGGTATTTCTGGATCATACACAGTCTTGAAGGCCGTGATCAGATCATCGGTCAGCCGGTTCAGTTCAGCTTGCGGGATAGCGCTTGTCACCGCTTTGGGTGTCTCGACTGTCTCGGCGTCAATATTCAGCATATTTATCGTCATACTCTCCTCGGAAGGCTTTGATCAGACCAGCATTTTGCAGGCTTTTTCCAGAGCCTCGATGAAATTATCGACCTCTTTATGTGTATTGTAAATGCCGAAACTGGCACGGGCGGTCGCACTCACTTCCATATAGGACATTAAAGGCTGGGCGCAATGATGCCCGGCGCGAAGCGCGACGCCATATTTATCCGCGATTTGGGAAATGTCATGGGGGTGGGCGCCGATCAGGCTGAAAGACATAACCGGGCCTTTATCGGCGGTTTCTCCATAGATTTTAAGGCCATTAATGGCGCTGACCCCTTCGCGGGCATGGGCATAGAGTGCGTCTTCATGGGCCTGAATATCTTTCAGTTTGAACGTGCTAAACCAGTCAATGGCGGCGCCAAGGCCAATGGCTTCCAGAATAGGCGGCGTGCCGGCCTCCAGCCGATAAGGCAGCTCATTATAGGTGACCGCTTCGCGGCTGACCGTTTCAATCATCTCGCCGCCGCCCTGAAAGGGGCGCAGAGCCTCCAGAGCCTCTGTCTGGCCATAGAGAACGCCGATCCCGGTCGGTCCATAGAGTTTATGGCCCGAAAAAACATAAAAATCGCAATCGAGGTCGATCATATCAAGATCAAGATGGACAACCGCCTGACAGCCATCGATCAGGGTGAGGACGCCAGCTGCGCGGGCAAGGGCGGTAATCTTTTTCACATCATTGACCGTGCCGAGCACATTTGACATATGGCTGAGCGCAATGAGGCGGGTTTTAGGGCCAATTGCGGCCTCCAACGCGGCCATGTCCAGCCCGCCCTCTTCGGTCAGTTCAATCCATTTCAGGACCGCGCCGCATCGCTCGCGCAGGAAATGCCAAGGGATGATATTGGAATGATGTTCCATCACCGACAGGATAATCTCATCGCCGGGCTGAATAGTTTCGGCCAATCCGGCGGCGACAATATTAATGCCTTCTGTTGCGCCCTTGGTGAAGACGATATTTTTCTCGCTTGGCGCGTTGAGGAAGGTCTGCACGGATTTGCGTGCCTGTTCATAGCGATCAGTTGTTTCATTGGCGAGGGTGTGCAGGCCGCGATGCACATTGGCATAGGCTGTGCGGGCCTGATCGGCCATGGCGCTTATGACCGCTTCCGGCTTTTGGGCGCTGGCGGCATTGTCAAGATAGACAAGCGGTTTGCCATTAATCTGTCTTTGCAGAATGGGAAATTCTGCACGGATCGTCTCAATATCGAAATCACGGTAAGTCATAGAGCTCATATGGGGCGGGTGTCCTGATTTGTCGATATCTGTAGGCTGGATTTCAAGGGGCGCCTCTGGGATCAAGCGCGGGGGTTACTGGCTCAACTGGGCAAGCCAGGCTTTAGCGGCTTCACGCAGAGTGGCGAGGGCACTATGGGCTTGTCCATCTGTGTCAAAAATCTCGCTGATAAAGGCTTCGGTCAGCATGGCGCGGGCCTGCAGGTCTGGAATGCCGCGCTGGCGCATATAGAAGAGCGCCGCCTCATCCAGCGCGCCACATGTATTGCCATGGGCGCAGGCCACATCATCAGCGTAAATCTCAAGCTCTGGTTTGGCGTTGACAATAGCGCCTTCTTCCAAAAGCAGGGCATTATGCTGCATATCCGCATCGGTTTTCTGACCGACGACACGCGGCACATGAAACTTGCCCTGAAAAACACCTGTGCCTTTGTTGAGGACGGCCCCTTTGGTGCGTTGCCGGGTGATACAGTGCGGCGCCCCATGGCGTATGTGCGAAGTATGATCGATATGATGTCCCGGGCCTGCAAGATAAGCAGCCTTCAGAAGCATTTCAGATTCTGGCCCATGATGTGTGCCTCTTGTCTCTATGCGGGCAAGATGTCCGCCAAAGGCGAGGCTGGTCTGTTCATAGCGGGATTGAGCGTCTAGGTGAATTTCGCTGGTGATAGCGTGCGCCTGATCCTGTGTGGCGGGCTGGATCATATAGCGGGAGAGTTTTGCGCCTTGATTAAGATTGAACGAAGTCAAACTCGCATTGAATTTCGCTCCACCCCGATAGGTTTCGATAAGGCTAAGCTCAATATCAGGCCTTATGACACAATCGATCCGGGCAAAGGCGGCGGCGCCCTCGCCCTCAAAGACAAGTTTGATCGGCTGGGCGTAGCTTTGTGTTACCTCAATCAGATAGGTTGCCGGAACAAGTGCCGCAGTGAGTGCGCCAAGGGGGATATCTTCACAATTGGCAAAGGCATAGCCGCCCCGCTTTTGTAGAATGTCAATGCCCTCTGGCAGGTCTGGAAGCTCTGCCAAGACGCCATTTTTAAAGCGTAGGCATATTATGCCGTCCAAAGTCTCAAAAGGGTCTGCCTGAGCTGTTGTGTGGCTGTCTGAGCGGGCAAATAAAGTATCGAGCCTGGCTTTAAAATCCGACCAACGCCAATTTTCCATCCGCCGATGCGGCAGGCCGCTTGCTTTGAAGCTCTCAAAGGCGCGCGCTCTGGCCGGGTCAGAGGCCAAGGCCTGATAACGCTTGAAGAGAATATCTTCCGCGCGATTAAGGGTTTGTGTCATGGCCGTCTTTGTCTCGGTCACGAGGCAAGGCCCAAAACACCCTCATAGCCCTTGTCTTCAAGGTCTTGGGCAAGCCTTGCCGGGCCGGTTTTAACAATTTTTCCGTCTGCCAGAATATGTACTTTATCGGGAACAATATAATCCAGAAGGCGCTGATAATGCGTGATCACCAACATGCCGCGCTCTGGTGAACGCAGGGCATTAATGCCAGCCGCAACAGTTTTCAGTGCATCAATATCGAGCCCGGAATCGGTTTCATCGAGGATAATGAATTTCGGTTCCAGCATCAGCATTTGGAAAATTTCCAGACGTTTTTTCTCACCGCCTGAAAAGCCCACATTTAAGGGACGTTTCAGCATATCCGCGCTGATATTCAGCATAGCGGCAATCTCACGCGCTTTCTTGATAAAGTTCGGGGCCGAAATGTCTTCCTCGCCGCGGGCCTTGCGCTGCGCATTCATGGCGGTACGCACAAAGGTCATGACCGGAACGCCGGGAATCTCAATCGGATATTGGAACGATAGAAATAGGCCTTTGGCGGCGCGTTGTTCTGGATTTAACGCCAATAGATCCTCGCCCTCATAAAGCGCCTGGCCCGTGTCTACCTCATACCCTTCCTTACCCGTCAGAATATAGGAGAGGGTGGATTTGCCTGCCCCATTTGGTCCCATAATGGCGTGAACCTCGCCGCGAGGTACGTCCAATGAGAGCCCAGTGAGAATGGATTTGGCCGTTTCGCCTTCACCAACACGAATAGATAAGTTTTCAAGTTTTAACATAGGGCGGATATGGTACATGATGAGCGGTTTGAAAAGAGGGGCATTGTGACCTTATCGGAGAAACAGTCTAAAAAAGTCCTGATTGTCGGGGCAGGCATTGGCGGATTAACTGCGGCGCTCTGTTTTATCCAGTTTGGCTGGACAGTTGAGCTGTATGAAGAGCGTCGCGCGATTGAGGATTTGGGCGCGGGTATTCAAATCAGCCCGAATGCGATGCGCGTCTATCAGACTTTAGGTGTTGATCAGGCTTTGATAAAGGCCGGGTTTTTGCCCGAAGCGGTGGAAATGCGCCTTTTGGAAAGCGGGCGCTCTCTGGCGCGGCTGGCTCTTGGTGACAGCGCTGTGCAGCGCTGGGGTGCGCCATATCTGCATATTCATCGTGCGGATTTATGCGCCATTCTTGCAGATTTTGTGGAGGCCAGACAAAGCGGTGCTTTAAGGCTGGGGCACAAAACGGTCGGCTATGCGCATACAGCAAATGGCGCAGAGATTATTCTGGCCGATGGCCAAAGAAAGGCCGGAAATCTTGTGCTCGGCGCAGATGGTATTCATTCTGTGATTCGCCTGCAAATGTTGGGGCCGCAAACCCCAAGATATACAGGCTATGCGGCGTGGCGCAGTGTTGTGCCTGTTGCACATTTGGGTGATTTGGCTCCCGGCCCGGTAGCGGGTCTCTGGCTTGGCAAAAATCGCCACGGCGTTACCTATCGTTTAAGGGGCGGGGCACTTGCTAATCTCGTCGCTGTGACGGAAAGCCCGGAGGCGGGCGCTGAGGCGTGGCGTACAAAAGGGCAACTTCAACAGGCCTTGGCCGATTTCCAGGGCAGTCATCCAAGCTTGAGACGCCTATTGGAAAACTCAGACCAGCTCTATCGCTGGGCTCTATATGATCGTGCGCCACTGCCAAAATGGAGCGAGGCATATGTCGTCTTGATAGGCGATGCCGCGCATCCGATGCTACCCTTTATGTCGCAAGGCGCGGCTATGGCGATCGAAGATGCCTGGATGCTGGCGGCCTGTCTGGATCGATATGATCCAGAAACAGCCTTGGCGGCTTATTATCGCCAGCGCCGCCCCCGAACCTCGAAACTGCAAGCCCAATCCGCAGCTAATGCGCGCAGCTTTCACCGTAAATCGCTGTCTAGCCAGATTTTACCCTTTATGCCAAACTTGCTTACGCGGCGTCTTCTTCCCACCATCATCAAATCCCGTTTTGATCCGGTCTATCGCTATGATGTTACCAAAAGCCTTTGAATTGATCAGAGAAACTCAACAGGCGATTTGATTGCACTTATTGTATTGTCATTATGGGGTGTATAAATTATGCGTTTAATCAATCGGTCTTGCAGATAACAGATTTTGTAAAGAAAACTGAATTCAGGTCCATTGTTCTAAATGCGTTTTGAGGTCCTACTTTGACAGATATTACCCATCTTGACCGCCTTGAAGCGGAAAGCATGCATATTATGCGCGAGGTTGCGGCTGAATGCGACCATCCTGTTATGCTCTATTCTGTGGGCAAGGATAGCGCTGTCATGCTGCATTTAGCGCTCAAGGCCTTTTATCCCTCCAAACCCCCTTTTCCATTGATGCATGTCGATACGACATGGAAATTCCAAGAAATGATCAGTTTTCGCGATATGATGGTGAAGAAACTGGGGCTTGAGTTGATTGTCCATAAAAATGAAGAGGGGATACGTGAGGGCGTTGGGCCTTTTAGCCATGGGTCAGCCTTACATACAGACATTATGAAGACCCAGGCATTGAAGCAGGCGCTTGATAAATATAAATTTGGTGCCGCTTTTGGCGGCGCGCGTCGCGATGAGGAAAAATCCCGCGCCAAAGAGCGTATATTTTCATTCCGCTCAGCCGAGCATCGCTGGGACCCGAAAAATCAGCGCCCTGAATTATGGGAACTTTACAATACGCGCATCAGAGCTGGCGAATCGATCCGTGTCTTTCCACTGTCCAATTGGACAGAGCTTGATATCTGGCAATATATTCGCCGGGAGAAGGTTGATATTGTGCCGCTTTACTTTGCTGCAGAGCGTCCCGTGGTTGAGCGCGATGGCACTTTGATTATGGTTGATGATGATCGTATGCCGCTTCAACAAGGCGAGCAACCGATGATGAAATCTGTCCGCTTTCGCACCCTTGGATGCTATCCGCTGACCGGAGCGGTTGAATCAACGGCCAATACGCTAGAAGGCATCATCCAGGAAATGCTGCTGACCACTTCTTCCGAACGCCAGGGCCGGGTGATTGATCATGATCAATCGGCCTCCATGGAGAAGAAAAAACAGGAAGGGTATTTCTGATGGCGCATTTGGATGCTCTTATTGAGACTGATATTCGGGCCTATCTCATAGCACATGAGCATAACTCTCTGCTGCGCTGTATCACGTGTGGCTCTGTGGATGATGGTACATCAACTCTGATTGGTCGTTTGCTTGACGATTCGAAAATGAGTCTGGAAGACCAGATGGAAGATCTGGAGCGCGATTCTAGAAAATCCGGCACTCAAGGTGAAGACATTGATTTTGCCCTCCTCGTTGATGGTCTGGCGGCAGAGCGCGAGCAGGGTATTACGATTGATGTTGCCTATCGTTTCTTTTCTACAGAAAAACGTAAATTTATTGTTGCCGACACGCCGGGCCATGAGCAGTACACCCGCAATATGGCGACCGGGGCCTCGACCGCGGACGTGGCGGTGCTCCTGATTGATGCGCGCCAGGGTATTTTGACCCAGACACGCCGCCATGCCTTTATCGTCTCATCGCTTGGCATTCATCGGCTGGTTTTGGCGATCAATAAAATGGATTTGGTCGATTATTCCGAGGCGCGGTATAAGGAAATTGTTTCAGAGTTTGAAAGCTTAGCCAAACACTTGCCGGGCGAGATTGATATTCAGGCAATCCCCCTATCAGCCTTGAAAGGCGATAATATTGCCGGACTTTCAGATCAGACCCCCTGGTATAAAGGCCCAAGCCTGATTGAATATCTGGAAACGGTCTCGGTGGGTGACAAACGTATAAAAGCCCCTTTCCGGATGCCGGTTCAATGGGTCAATCGACCCAATCTTGATTTTCGGGGCTTTTCCGGAAAAATCGCTTCTGGTGAGATTAGACCGCTGGATCGTGTCAAAATCTTGCCGGGGGGCAAGGAGACACAGATTGAACGGATCGTCTCCTATGATGGCGATTTGCAGAGCGCTGAGCCCGGCCAATCTGTCACGCTGACGCTGAAAGATGAGATAGATTGCTCGCGCGGCGATGTCATCGTGGCCGCAGCGTCTCCGTCAGAAGTGGCCGATCAATTTCAGGCGCATATATTGTGGATGTCCGATAAACGCTTATTGCCAAGCCGGCGCTATCTGATGAAGGTTGGTGCCAAAATGGTGACGGCAACCGTGTATAAGCCGAAGCATCGCATAGATGTAAATACTCTGGAAAAGCGCCCCGCCAAAACGCTCGAATTGAATGAAATCGGTGTCTGCACACTCACTTTGGATCAGGATATTCCATTTGACCCCTATCAAAGTGTGAAAGATATGGGCAGTTTTATTCTTATTGACCGTATGACGAATGATACGGTTGCCATGGGGCTGATCGATTTTGCTTTGCGACGGTCGGGCAATATACATTGGCAGGCGCTTGATATCAGCCGGGACATGCTGGCTGAGCAAAAAGACCAGCGTCCGGCGGTTTTATGGTTTACAGGTCTCTCCGGCTCTGGAAAGTCTACGATTGCCAACGCCGTTCAAAAACGGCTTTTCTCTCTGGATAGGCATACTTATGTACTGGATGGCGATAATGTACGCCATGGGCTGAACCGCGATCTTGGCTTTACCGATGAACACAGAGTTGAAAACATTCGCCGTGTCGCCAATGTCGCCAATCTCATGGCCGATGCCGGCTTGATTGCGCTTGTCTCTTTCATCTCGCCTTTCCGCTCAGAGCGGAACATGGCGCGCTCTTTGATGAAAGAAGGCGAGTATATCGAGATTTATGTCGACACGCCTTTAAATGTCGCTGAAGAGCGAGATGTTAAGGGGTTATACAAGAAGGCCCGCTCCGGCGAGATTAAAAACTTTACCGGGATCAGCAGCCCATATGAGCCTCCGAAAACGCCTGAAATTCGTATCAATACGGTTGATACAAGCCCTGAGGAAGCGGCGGAGACAATCATTAAATGGATGGTGGATAAAGGGTTTCTGGATTTGTAGAGGCCGGGCTATAAAGCCCGATGTGTGACGGAAAAGATAAACTCATATCGGGCAGGCCCTTAACCTACAGGCAGGCCCTGAACCTTGTCTGGCCGATCATTTTAGCCCAAGCGGCAACCGCGCTGACCGGTATAGTTGACACCGCAACAATGGGTAAATTCGGCGATAAGGTGGATTTGGCAGCCGTGGCCATTGCTGCGGTGGCGTTTAGCTTTGTTTATTGGGGCTTTGGTTTTTTACGCATGTCGACAACGGGTCTGACAGCCCAGGCCATCGGTCAAAATGACAGGCCCGAATCAAGAGCGGTTCTGGTACGCAGTCTCGGTCTTGGATTGGTCTTCGGGCTTTGTCTTTTGAGCCTCGGCACGGTTTTGAAATTTGTGACCTTTTATATCTTCCAGGCCGCTTCGGATGTTGAGGGTTTGGCCGGGGCCTATTTTGAGGCGCGGATATGGGGCGCTCCTGCCTTGCTTATGGGGTATGGCATAACGGGCTGGCTCTTAGGGACTGGCCGCACACGCGCTTTATTGGCCTTTCAGCTTGTTTTAAACGGGCTCAATGCCGGGCTTGATTTTTATTTTGTTGCCTATCTGGATTGGGGCCCAGCTGGTATCGGGGCGGGTACAGCGATCGCTGAATGGGTCGCTTTAGGGTTTGGGCTTATCATTGTCCGCGATCATTTTCGTCGTTTGCCGCAGCTTTGGAGCCGGGCCCGTTTGAGCGCGCTTCTGATTGCCAATCGTGATATTATGATCCGTACGCTTGCTCTATTGTTCTGTTTCGCCTGGTTTGTAAATGCAGGCACCCGGATCGGCACGGCGCAGCTTGCGGGCAATGAAGTCCTTCTGCAATTTGTGACCGTGGCGGCTTTTGTGCTGGATGGATTTGCTTTTATTGCTGAAAAGGAAGCGGGCGAGGCCTATGGTGCCCGCGATCTGCAGCGTCTGAAACACGTCATGCGCATCACTACTCAACTTGCTTTATTGTCAGGCCTTGCCATCTCAATCAGTTTTTATCTCGGCGGTGCGGGTATTATTCAGACCTTTATCAGCGATGATGAGGCACGCTTGGCGGCGCTGAATTTTCTTCCCTATTGTGCGCTCGTTCCTCTTATCGGTGTCATGGCATTTCAACTGGATGGGCTTTTTATCGGTACATTACAGGGCAAAGCCTTGCGCATGGCGGGCCTGATCGCAGCAATCGGATATGTCGCGACTGATACTGTGATGCGCCCATGGGGAAATCATGGCGTATGGCTTGCCTTTTTAAGCCTCTATCTTTGGCGCGCGGTCAGCCTTGGTCTTTATTGGCCGCGTTTATGTCGCCAATTGGAAAAATAGCCTTTTCATGCGCTCTACCCCTTTGCACTGCTTTTGGCTTCGTCTGGAATAAAATTTAAGAAATCCGAAACCTTATTCAGGCATAGACAGCGCATCATATGATTAAAGGAATTGCAATAATGAGATGTCTATCAAAATTTGCAGCGCTCATCGGCTGCCTCGCCCTCTTCGCAG
Organism: Hyphomonas sp.; assembly: GCA_029287305.1. Lineage (GTDB taxonomy): Bacteria > Pseudomonadota > Alphaproteobacteria > Caulobacterales > Hyphomonadaceae > CALLCD01. The sequence goes on from JARFRJ010000008.1 coordinate 9,904, forward strand.
GAAGCGCCTATGCGCATAAAATTACGGTCGGCCTGAATAAAAGTGAGGCTTTGAAAATTGGACCTGGCGCGGCCAGTATTTCTATTGGTAATCCCGATATTGCAGATGTATCTGTGCAGAGCGACCGCCTGCTTTTCATTACTGGGCTAACTTATGGCACAACCAATCTCTTGGTTCTGGATGCGCAGGGGCGCAGCATTTTCAAAGGCGATATTGTCGTCAATGCGGACCGGAAAGCCATTGTGACCATAAATCGCGCCGGCGCAGACAGCGATTATCACTGCACGCCCAATTGCCAAACCCTTGATTGAGGCAAATGCGCGAGCTTAAGCCGTCTCGGCTCTTTCGGGCGGTTTTTTGACATATGTTAAAGCGCTTGCAGGATTGATCATAAAGGGCGCACATCTGTGCGCCGTTTAGATAGGGTTTTGATGCGAAATGTCATAATCTTGGCCAAACCACGCAGGCCGATTTTACGCGTCGCGTGAATTTGCTTGCGCGATCCCCAGATCGGGCCGATCCCGAGAATACCGTCTATAAAGCCTTGCAAAATCGGTCTGCCATGTCCGCGCATAAAGCCGCGCAGGATGAGGTACAGGCTGACAC
>JARFRJ010000340.1 GCA_029287305.1 Hyphomonas sp.
CTGAAAGCCAAAGGCGTTGATGAGATTGCCTGTACCTCTGTCAATGATGTCTTTGTCATGGGCGAATGGGCCAAATCCCAAGATGCGGAAGGTAAAATCCGCATGCTCGCCGATGGCAATGGTGCCTTTGCCAAAGCGATCGGCTTGCAGCTGGATGCGTCCGGCTTTGGTATGGGCCAGCGCTCAAAGCGTTATTCCATGCTGGTCGAAGATGGTGTGGTCACACAGTTGAATGTGGAAGATGGCGGCGCGTTTGAGGTTTCCAGCGGCGATTATCTTCTGGCGCAGCTTTAGAGCGTGTGCGAGTTAAAGCAAACTCGCGACTTTTAAAGATATGCTCAAAGGCTCTATGCTTGCTCCCGGCCACGGCTCGTAACCTGTTTGCGGGCCGCTTCAACGCTTTCGGCAGTGACATTTCGGGCATGAGCCGCCGAACGCTCAACCTCCAGCTTTAGAGCGTCGCCAAGGCTTAAACTCAAGCCATCCTCAATCATCGCCTTATATTGCTTCAGCAAGACCGGATCGGTTGAGGTCATTTCTTCGGCCAGTTTCAAGGCAGCGGGAAGCAACTCATCGGCTTGGTAGACCCGGTTGACAAGCCCCCAGCGTTCGGCAGTTTCCGCATCAAGGAAGTTGCCTGTAAAGGACAATTCCTTGGCCCGGCTGACCCCGATCAGACGGGACAATTTCTGGGACAGCCCCCAGCCCGGCATGATACCAACGCGGGCATGTGTATCGGCGAATTTTGCTGTTTCACTTGCCAGCAAGACATCGCACATCAAGGCCAGCTCAAAGCCGCCGGTAATCGCAAACCCATTAATCGCGCCAATAATCGGCCAGGGATAGGCCGCCAGCGCCTCAGCCAGATCAATCTCGCCGCCATCTGCGCCAAGCGCAAATCCGCTCTCGCCTGCCTCTTTCAAATCCACACCGGCGGTAAAGGCCCGCCCTGCCCCGGTCAGCACAACCGCACGAATATCAGTGTCTCTGGCAAGCTCTGCAAAACCTGTCACCAGAGCCTTGCGCAAAGCCCGGCTCAAAGCATTTAAAGCCTCTGGCCGGTTCATTGTCACGAGCGCTACCGCGCCGCGTTTTTCAATCAGGAGAATATTGTCAGTCATAATGTTTTCCTCGTTTTTCTATATACAAGCAGATAATGGATAAGGGCCAAGCTTAAACCCAAAAGAAAGGCGCTGCCAAGGCCTGTCATTTTCAGCGGTGTGAGGAGCGTTTTGGCGGCCAATATCTCTGGCGCAGCCCCGGCCAAAGCCACAGCCTGGACGATATTTTCACTAAAATCCGCCAGAACCGTAACAATCGCTGGCAAAACCGTATAGCCACGACAGGGGCCGCCAAATCGAGCCAACCATCCGATCAGAAACCCGCCATAGGCGAGCGGGTAGAGTGTATCGAGGAAAACCGTCGCGTAAAAATGTGTCATACGCTGGTCGGGCCTGAGCTCGCCAAGCCTTGTCATGGCCGCCTCACCGGTGAATATCATGTCCAGAAGCGGCCCGTCTATTGCGCCCATTACAAAAGAAAACCCGGCACCGATCAACAGCATAAGACTGAAGCTTGTGAGGATGACGGGCCCATGGGAAAGAAAGCTGAGGACCCGCCTATACATATTTCTTAATCCGATGTGTCGAGGCGATACGCCTTGATCCCAAACCCGCTAAATAGCGCGATCAGGTCTGGCGTAATAGCCTCCAATGCACCCGCATCCTGGCTGCGGGCGACCAGATTGACCCCATAATCCTCTCGCGAGGTGAACCAGGGATAAGACCCAAAAGCGATATCTGGACACGCATCGGCAAGTGTCCTGAGCGGCTCTGAAATTTGCCCTTCTGCGCCGCCAGGCCC
>JARFRJ010000094.1 GCA_029287305.1 Hyphomonas sp.
ACGGTATACAGACCAATGTCACTTTATGTTTCTCAGCCAATCAGGCACTTTTAGCGGCCAAATCCGGCGCGACCTATATCTCCCCCTTTATCGGGCGGTTGGATGATATCCATATTGACGGCATGGAGCTGATTGAAGACATTCGCCTGATTTATGACAATTATGGCTATGAAACAAAAATTCTTGCCGCCTCGATACGCTCTCCCAATCATGTCAGACTGGCCGCACTGGCAGGTGCGGATGTGATGACAGCACCGCCGGGTGTTATCCGGTCACTCGCCTCGCATCCTTTAACCGATAAAGGCCTGGCACAATTTCTCGCCGATGCTGAAAAGGCCGGGATCGCCGTTTTATAAACTCCCTGCGATATGGCTCTAACATATATCAAACAGGATACTATATAAGCTTCATCAGACGTAGAGAGGGCCCCAAATGACCAATACAACACATAGTGAAATAGATCAGGCTGTTAAATCCCATGATGTGCTTTTATTCATGAAAGGCACGCCCAGCTTTCCGCAATGCGGCTTCTCTTCTATCGTCGTGCAAATCCTTGATATATTGGGGGCTGAGTATACCGCCACCAATGTTCTGGAAAATCAGGCGATAAGGGAAGGCATCAAGACATATTCAGACTGGCCGACCATTCCGCAGCTCTACGTTAAAGGTGAGTTTGTTGGCGGGTGTGATATCGTCAAGGAAATGTATGAATCCGGCGAACTTAAACCCTTCTTGCTGGAAAAAGGGCTGGAACTGGCCAATTGATTGGCCATGGTCAGGACCACATCTTCCCATAATACAAAAACTCATCTGCGCGCCTATCAGGCCTCAGACCTTGGCGCTGTGCATGAGATTAATGTGCAAGGCGTGCCAGGCATTGGCGCCGTCAGCCAGCTACAATTGCAAGACTATATCGCCAGGGGCCACTGCATCATAGCGGCCAATGCAGCGGGCAGGCCTATTGGCTTCCTGCTCAGCTTTGGGCCTGATATAGACTATGCCAGCAAAAATTATCTCTGGTTTACAAAGCGCTATAGAGATTTCACCTATATTGATCGGATTGGCGTTGCCGCCGATTGGCGCGGGCATAGTATCGGTCAAAAGCTCTATCATAGCCTATTTGAGCAGCCCGGCATGGAAACACGCCTGATCGGATGTGAGGTCAATTCAAATCCCCCCAATCCCCGCTCCTTGAAATTCCATCAGCGTCTTGGCTTTGAAGAAATTGGCCAGCACACATATTCACCCGACTATAGTGTCATTTATCTCGCGCGCGGTCCGCACTTATGAGTCTCAGCCACACATTTACAGGCACCAGCCCACAAAGAGTAAATAAGTTCATGGGGCAGGCCGGCCTTTGCTCGCGCCGTGAGGCCGAAAGTCTGATCGCAGACGGCAAAGTGTCGATTGACGGGCAAATTATTACCTCTCCAGGGCATAAAATCCAGCCGGGTCAGACTTTACTGCTCAGCCAAGCCACGCGCGCGGCCCTGCAAAATAAATTCTCCGCTGTTTTATATAAACCCGTTGGTATTGTTTCAGCTCAGCCGGAGCCCGGTGAAATACCCGCCGCCCGCCTGCTGACGCGTGAAACTCTGATCGGGCCCGGAAAACCACCCGGCGCACATATGAGCCTGCCCGCATTAGGGCGGCTAGACAAGGACTCGCGCGGACTGCTCATCCTGTCGCAGGATGGCGTGCTTGCCAAAGCCTTGATCGGCCCTGATGGGGGGATGGAAAAGGAATATATTGTCAAAGTCAAAGGCGATATTACCGAGGCAAAAATCGCCAAACTCTGTCATGGCCTGCATCTGGATAATCGGGCGCTCAAGCCTGCAAAAGTTACTCAGATCGACCCCCAAAGTCTGCGCTTTATCCTGAAAGAGGGTCGCAACCGACAAATCCGACGCATGTGTGACGATGTGGATTTGCGTGTTTTTGATCTCTTGCGTATCCGGATTGGCAGCCTAAAACTGGGGACGCTAAAATCTGGACATTGGCGACTTCTAACAGATATGGAGCGATCCAAGCTGATCGGGCAAAAACCGCAGCCCAGCAGACAGGGACGATCTATAAGGTGAGGTTTGAGGATAAAATAACCGGTTTGGACTTGCCATTTAGGCCCGAGGCTTGTTAAGTCGCGCAAGATCGAAAAAAGGAGTGAAACATGGATCTGGCAGAACTTACATCCAAAGCGGCAAGCGCGGTCTCAGGCGGGGGAGCCTTCGGCAAAAAAGTAAAATTTGATTTCGGCGATGTGGGCAAATTGCTCATTGATGGCCCAGGCGGAACGGCAACGAATGATGACGAGGATGCCGATGCCACAATCAAAGTGTCCTGGGATGACTTTGTGAAACTGACAAATGGCGATCTGGACGGCACCATGGCCTTTATGCAAGGCAAGCTGAAAGTTGAAGGCGACATGTCAGTGGCCATGCAGCTTCAATCCCTCATGTCAAAATTTTCATAGATACAAAATATTTTTGACCCACATTCAGCCCGTCCCTTTTGAGTTAGGGGCGGGTTTTGTGTATCTAAGGCAAAATAGGAGCATTGTAGAAAGTCTCAAACCATGACAACCGAATTTACTGAAATTCCAGGCTATGGCCCGCCTGAAGGCGCGCGGGCTGTCTGGCTGAAAACATCAAAAAATCTTAATATTCGTCTTTGCCTTATCCCTGCTTTATCGTCAGAAAAGATACGCGGCACGGTCCTGATTTGCCCGGGTCGAACCGAATTTATAGAGAAATATTTCGATGTCGCCCGTGAGGTTCAAGCCCGTGGCTTTGCCGCCGTCATCATTGATTGGCCAGGTCAAGGCCTCTCCGACAGATTGCTGGGCGATCGTCTGAAAGGACATATTGATCATTTCAACACGTTCACAGAATTGTTCAGCCAAATCATGGCGGAGATACCCCGCCATGACATGCCGGAGCCCTATCTGGCTCTTGCCCACTCTATGGGCGGCGCGATTACCCTTTCTGCGCTTTTGCAGAACCAGATCACGCTGAAAGCGGCGGCGTTTTGCGCGCCCATGTGGGGTATCAAGCGGCCCTTTTCAGGCTTTTCCACTCTGGTAAAGCTGATGCAGATTCTCGGACGCTCTAAGGCCTATGCCACCAAGCCCGGCCCGCCGGAAACTTTCACCACAAATATTGTCACCTATGATGAACCCCTATGGCAAATGAACCGAGATTTGACTGATAAAAATCCCGATCTTGAACTTGGTCCCGTAACGTGGGGATGGCTTGCAGCCGCTTTAAAAGTGATTGATTCTTTTGCACATCCTGACGCTCTAAAATCCCTGACTATACCGATTATGGTCGCTTCAGCGGCGCATGAGAAGCTTGTCGACAATGCCTCTCATGCCCGCATTGCCAACCTCTTGCCCGATTGTGAACATATCGAAATTGACGCCGCGCGCCATGAACTTTTGATGGAAAAACTGGAGAAGCGGAATATCTTCTGGCAAGGTTTTGATCGCCTGCTTCTGCGCGCCGGAGTTTAATTACCCCCCATAAAAAATGACCCGCATCGGGAGGGATGCGGGCCATTGGGGGTGTTATGTGTTGCGTGTGGCCTGACAGGTCGCGTCTGATGTACAGTCAGTCGCTGGAAATATCAGGCCTAAGTCTCAAGGCGCGGCGCTTTTTCGGGCCGGAGCCTTGAGCCAGAGCCTTGAGCCTTGAGCCTTGAGCCTTAGTTATACTCAACGGCGACGGTGAATGTGCCTGTATAGCTGCCTGTGGCTTGGTTCGCGGCAACGCCGAGGCTTCCACCGACAGTGAAACTGTCTGCGCCGGCTGTCAGTGTTCCAGAGGCTTTTGAACCTGTGAAGCTGTCAACTGTCATAGAACCGCCAGCGCCATTTGACAGGCTGATAGAGGTCGGCAATGTGATTGTGTATGTGTTGTCGGCTTCGCCCGTGACGTCGAACTGAGCGGCGGTGTGATCTTCGGTCAAGCAGGTCAGCTCAGCGCCACATGTC
>JARFRJ010000095.1 GCA_029287305.1 Hyphomonas sp.
TGTTCGTCTCGTGGGCTCGGAGATGTGTATAAGAGACAGCGCCTGATGCGCGACAAGGTCTTGCAAACGCTTGATCTCGTAGGTCACAGCGCGTCTGTCCATCTGCATATACAGCCATATCTTCATCGAGATTTGCGCCATGCCTGTATAGAGTGTCAGGACGCCATAAATAATCTGCGCCCGGATCGTTTCGACCGTGAAAACCTGCCAAAGACAAAACAGAAAAATGATACTGATCAGGATAATGAAGCCCCAGCACAAGCGCCGCAAGCCACTGCCCGGACCTTTCAGACTGTCAAGCGCCGTTCTATAATATCCGGCCTCGTCAATTGGATCGATAAATTTAGCGGTTTCAGGTTTTGAATATGAGTCTGACATAGTACCCTCCTTTATCGCGCTGAGCGTTGAAAACACTGTCCCAAAAGGAGACAGATGTTGGCCTTCCCTTTCAGCCCCTTTCAGCGCTGCACCATAGCTGACAATAAGCTCACAGCCAACCATACTTATTATATGGGGAAACGCATAAAGCAGCGCAAGGTGGTGTCCATACTTGTCGATTGCACGTTTTCAATCTCATGCATCCAGTCCAGCATATCGGTCCGGGCAATCTCTTCAAAGCCGAGCGTGCGATAAAACGGGCCATTCCAAGCAAGATCCCGAAAGGTCGATAAATAGACAGCCGAGGCTCTATAATGGCGCGCTTCATCAAACACAGCCCGCATCAGGGCACGGCCCAGACCTTTGTGCCCATGATCTGGGTGAACCGAGATTTGATCCAGATAGAAGGCGCCTTCTATCCAGCGAAAGAGCGCAAAGCCAACCGCCTTGCCTTGAAAGGCGCCCACCGGAACAGCCCGCGCTGCAATCGCCTCGCTCAGTGTCTTCGCCGGAATGCTCTCTGGCTCTTCGCCCATATCGCGGATCAGACCGGTCGGGCGAAACAATTCTGAGGCCGCCCTGTCGAGCGCGATGAGGTCTCTCACCTCCTTTTTCCTTGCAGAACGTATCTTATAGCCGCGAGGCAGTTGACGCATGGGCCTTACCCTTGTCTATGACAGTTAATCTCTAAATCAGAATAATAGGAATAAAAAGAGGAGAGGCGGCCATGCACAATACGTTAAGTGAAGAGCAAACCCTGATCCAGGATATGGCGCACCGGTTTGCGCAGGAAAAGCTCGCGCCCCATTCCGGTCAATGGGATGAGGAAAAAATATTCCCCATAGAGGTGATCCGGCAATCGGCAGAGCTTGGCTTTGGCGGGATATATACCTCCTGTCTCTTATACACATCTCCGAGCCCACGAGACGAACA
>JARFRJ010000207.1 GCA_029287305.1 Hyphomonas sp.
GTCTCGTGGGCTCGGATATGTGTATAAGAGACAGCCCCTGAGCAGAGGCATAGCTGTCTTTTTTGGACAAGCGTGAGCGTGTGCCAGGATCAATACTGGCCCAGATATGGCGCACCAGAAACTCACCCTCCTTCAGCTCGGGACAGGGGGTCTCTTCAATGGAAAAATTGTCCTCGGTTGGAAATCCCTCACAATAGGATTTTAAAACGACGCGGTGCAGAGAGGGGGTCATGAAAGAAAATGCCTTTGATGGGGTCAGGGCCTGATTTTGAAATTATATCGTCAGAATGCTATAGTATCCGTTTTAAGCAAGGGCAGACGGGTCTGGGATTATCGTGTAATATTTGTATGCATGTATTTAGTCTGCTTTAAATCAGGTTTAAAGTACAAACTATTATCCGGCCCGGCCTTCTATCTATCTTTATGAGAGTGTTCATCGTGTTTTCTGTCTCTTTGAGTGTGCGTCTGTTTTGCGTGATTTTTTCCTTCTTGATGCTGATGGCAGCCGCTTTCGCGCAGAGCGTGTCGCTCGAGACCTGTGCAAGCGAGGCCGCCTGTGACAGACTTGTGGATGAGGCGATTGCAAGCGCAAATGCGCGGAAAGAAACCGGGCGCTATACACAAGCTGCTAAAGACCTTTATCCGGCTATTTTGAGCCCTAAAATAAGCAATTATGCCCGGATGCAGGCCCATTTTGCACTTAGCAAAATTTTAAGCGAAGCGGGCTTGTATGAATATGCTTCGGTCCAGTTGAACAGTGCCAATTGGGCGACCCGCGCCCCGTCCAGTCAATTCCTGCTGGAAGAGGCACGTCTTATGGCGCAAACCCGGCATGAAAAAGTGGCCCGGGCAGCTTATCAGCGGGCGGCAAGACAGGCGCGCGAAACCGCCAATCTTATTATTTTGGATGAAATTATAAAAGATTATCAAGAGCTTGGATATATTAAAGAGCTGGCTGATTTAAGCCCACAAAGGTCGGATATTGAGACTAGATATATTTCGCAATGCGCTGATATTGGGTGTCAACAAGCGTCTGTCATACAAGCGCGCCTGATAAAGATGGGTGCTTTGGCTGTCTCTTATACA
>JARFRJ010000209.1 GCA_029287305.1 Hyphomonas sp.
CCCCCCCCCCCCCCCCCCCCCCCCCCCCCTTTTTCAAGCAGAAGACGGCATACGCGATGGAATTGTTCGTCTCGTGGGCTCGGAGATGTGTATAAGAGACAGGTTCCTTAACAGCATCCAGTTCAGAGAAGCTAGGGGCCGGGGAGGGTTTGCCCGTGCGCGAAAGCGCGTTAAGCGAGGCGGAACAGGTTTTGCAAAAGAATCTTGATCTAACCATGCCAAGCGATAAACGTAACTAGGCTGTCAGGGCCCCTTAAAGAACTCACGCTCTCTTCGGGGCCCTGCATGCCGCATTGCATTAAGTGTACGCGTTTCACGCTTATCGCGCCTTTCCAACGAGCAGCGCGATAGGAAACTTTATCGTGTAGCTCGAGGAGCAACTGAACGCTGCGCGCGGTTAATTTCAATTTGGAGTATTTCCTATCCTCTGACGGTCAAGGGGGCGAAGCTCCGCCAAGCGGATAAACCCCTTGACAGGCAGAGGATAGGGAATCAGGCTGGATATGGCCAAAATGGCATATCGTCCAAGCTTGTTATGCCATTTGACCTATAAGTTATTAAACCATGTATCTGTAAAGGTGCGCGTTTTGGGCAGCGCGGCCAGCGGAACGACGACAAGTTTGGTCGAGTAGCGCGGTGCGGTTCCAGAAGATGACCAGCGGACTGAGAACAGCGTGGCTTGCCGGACGGGAAGCTTTATCGGCTAGACGTGGACAAATGAACCGCCGGGTAAACTTCGCCAACCTCCGAGGCTCGCCTGATTGGTCCACGCCTTGCGGGCAGACCTGCCTCATCAGCGTCCTAACAGCCCGCTCCGGCTCCTATACACTTTCTATACATTAACATATTGCTTTGCGCTTTGCGAATGCGTCTTACTCTCAATAAATAAAGCAGGTTCATACATTTCCACTCTGACGGGCCGGGACGGGATATGGGTCCATATATTTTTAAGTCTCGCGTCTTCCCCCTTTATGAGAGGGAATGCTTGAAACTTAAAAAGCAAAAGGAGCCGTTATTGTCTGGCTTGATTTACCCATGAGCCGACAAACTTACGGCCTCATGATGAACAGCGTGGCAGATGAAGCATCCGGTATGATCTTCGTATAAACCCGTCCCCCACGCTTTAAGAACCCAAATACAGGGATTTTACCCGCTACATTACGGCCCCGCTTACCTTTGCGCTTTGCGCTCAGGCTTGCCGCCGAAGTAACTCTCATTAACCTCAATCTCACCGCCAAACACATCGTCAGCCTCCGCTTCAAGCTCTAAGGTGATGATCTCACGCAAGCGGTGAAAATAAAAAGCTCCCGTGCTCTTGTTCACACCAATAAGGCGCGCAGCACACCGCGCTGTGCTAGCGGACACAAAATGCTCAATCAATCGAGATTGTGTAGACCAGATTAATCGACTCTTTCTCATCATAGCTCAATAACACAAAGTATGCGTTATCTGGGACAGCCCCTAATTTTATTCAGTAATTACAAAGTTTTTGAATGGCTTTTGCAGACGTCATAGCTTTCTTGAATGGGTATATGTGTGACAAAACGGTCATATTGAAAAACAATAAGGAACAAGTCCTTGTGTTTTAATGATTTTCCATTTTTTAATAAAATTGTTATTGAAAAACAATATATTCTTATCTATATTCGATGTGTAAGCGGAAA